>CAYSHI010000400.1:0-15259 GCA_964430745.1 uncultured Acidobacteriota bacterium
CCCACAACGCGGCGGGCTGCCGCCCCTGAGCGCGTACGCCCACATGGTCGCGACCGACGGCTCCCGCCGCACCGTCGGATACACGGAATCGAGCCGCGGGTGCAAGCACACCTGCCGCCATTGCCCTGTCGTGCCTGTCTACGGCGGTCGCTTTTGCGTCGTGCAGCCGGATGTGGTGCTCGCCGATATCGATCAGCAGGTGGCGATGGGCGCCGAGCACATCACCTTCGGCGATCCTGATTTCTTCAACGGACCGACCCATGCCGCCACAATCGTGACCCGGCTGCACGCAGATCATCCCGAGCTCACGTACGACGTCACGATCAAGGTCGAGCACTTGCTGCGCCACGCCGACGTGCTGCCGACGCTGCGCGATACCGGTTGCGCCTTCGTCACCTCGGCCGTGGAAGCGGTCGACGACGCCATCCTCGCGAAGCTTGCCAAGGGGCACACGGCCGCCGGCTTCGAGCGCGTCGTGGAGTTGTTCCGCGACATCGGGTTGGCGCTGCAACCGACCTTCGTAGCCTTCACGCCGTGGATCACGCTCCAAGGCTACGATGAACTGCTCTCCACCATCGCCCGGCTGGACCTGGTGGACAGCGTTCCCTCGATCCAGCTCGCCATCCGCCTGTTGATTCCGGCGGGATCTCTCCTGCTAGAGCTCGAGGAGATCCGCACGATCGCTCCCGAGCTGGATCCGGTCACACTGGGCCACCCGTGGCGTCACGCTGACCCTCGTGTCGACGCACTACAGCGCGACATCCAGACGCTGGTGGAAGAGGCCGGCGAAAACGCCGACCGAAGCGCTGTGTTCTCGCAGGCATGGCAACGTCTGCAATCCGCCTTGGACCGCTCGGACGCGCTGATTCCACCCTTTCCGCCAGGCCGGCCGCGCACCGCCATCCCCTACCTGAGCGAGCCATGGTATTGCTGAGCCGAGCCCACCGAGGAGCAGTTGGCTCCTTTTTGATCAGCGCCGTCCGCTCAAAAAAAAGGGGAACCGGGAGCAGCCGATCGGCTGCTCCCGGCTTCGGGGTCCCCAGGGAGAGGCTGAGGCTGAAATCGTTACCGGCTAGCTTCCGCCTCCCGGCGTGAAGCTGAACATCATCTGGAAGGAGTTTTCCTTCATCTGGTTGGTCACGCTCGATCCCGGCATCGGGCCCATCAGGTTCCACATCTGACCCGTGCCTTCGTTCTGGAAGGCATGGTAATAGCCGAAGTCGAGTGTCAGCGTCGGCGATACCTGCATACCCGCGCCGAGCGTCAGGTGGTGCTTGACGATGGCGGGCGCCGGGATGTTGAAGAAGGAGAGCTCATCGGGCACAGGGTTCTGGCTGAAGTTGTAGCCCGCTCGCACGTTGATGCCCGGCCTGACCGTGTGACGGACGCCGGCGGCGAACAC
Organism: uncultured Acidobacteriota bacterium; assembly: GCA_964430745.1. Classification (GTDB taxonomy): domain Bacteria; phylum Acidobacteriota; class UBA890; order UBA890; family UBA890; genus CBDCGW01. Next base: position 1,403 of record CAYSHI010000400.1, read on the forward strand.
GTTGATGCTCTCCCACCCGAATCCGGTGACCGCACCGGTCTGGTCGAAGGGCATGTTCGAGTTCTCGAGCTCGAAGCCCTTCGTGCTCCCGTAGAAGATGTACTTCCAGTCGACGCCGATCACCGTGTCGGGAGTGGCGTTGATGCCGATGCCCGCGCCGAGAACCGCCGGCACGTCCATTCGAAAGGAAATATCGCGCGGAAGGCCGAAGTCTTCGCGGTTCGGGTTCTCATACATCGAGTTGAACTCGAAGTCCTGAAACCAGCTATTGCTGGAGTACGCGCCGCCGATCGAGATCATCTCGTTGACGTCGTACAGCGCACCGATCTGAAAACCGAAGCCGAAGGCCCCGTCGGCCGCCGTGGCGCGCGAGTAATAGGCTTGCGGCATGCCGTCGCCCATCGTAACCGCCGGCGAGGCGAACGGTGCGGGGTCGACGGCCAGCGTCGCCCAGCTCACGTTCACCGAAAAGCCGATCGAGAACTGGTCGTTCACCTGATACGCGAGCGCCGGCGTGAATTTCAACAAGCTGAAGTTGCTGTAGACCTGCCCAAAACCGTTCGGACGGGGGGCAAGCACGAAGTTATTGTTGACCGCCGCGGGATAATCGACACCGAATCCGCCGATTCCGAGCCCGCCGAGTCCGACCACCATCTTGTCGCCGACCGGCGCGGAAAAAGCCATCGCCGGGATCGGCACGAACTCGCTCTTGCTCCGAGTCGTTCCTCCGTTTTCCCCGAACGCGCTCGAGACCGAGCGGTCCGCCTTGAAGAGCTCGAAGCCGAACTCGATCTGCGTGCCCTCATACCTGGTCAGTGCCGCGGGATTGAGGTAGTAGGTTCCCAGCAGGCTTTCCGAGAGGGCGAAACCGGCCCCTCCCATCGACTGATTTACGGCTCCTACGCCGTGCAGGAAGTGACCGTCCGTCGCATACGCCTGCGTCCCGACAAACGGGACGACGCCGGCGAGCAACACCACACCGACAGCCACCAGCAGCCTTTGCACGATTCGGCGAAACATGGATGCACCCCTTTCGTGGGTCGCTTTTCCGCCTGTTGATGATTCAGACAATCAGATGAAGATGATCTGTGCGCCCGCGGACTTGTCGAAGAAGTCCATGGCCGAGATCACGTCGTCGACCTGGGGGACCAGGTCTTCTTTCTCGAGATGGAACATGTCCATCGCGAGACGGCACCCGTACAGCTCGGCGCCGGTGTCATGCAGCATCTCGATCATCTCCCGCACCTCGGGGATATCGAGCTTTCCGATCTCCTTGCGCATCATCGCCGACGCCAGAGACTCCATACCCGGCAGCCCACCCAGCATCGTCGGCATGGGCATCGACGGGTTGCCGACAGTCGGGACATGCAGGTGGTCGATCTTCTTGTCGGTGACGATGTCGAGCCCCCAGAAGGTGAAAAACAGCATCGCGTCGATGCCGCTCATACGGGCGGCGTTCGCCAGGATCAGGCCCGGGTACGCCATGTCGAGCGTGCCCTTGGAGCAGATGACGCTGATGGCTTCGATCGGCTTGCGCTCCCTGACCTCTTCTTCGGGACTCGTGCCGGCGGCGGCGAGCGCCTCGGCCAATGTGGTTGCGGGCATTGCGATTGCTCCTTCGGTTGCCGGTGATCGGCTCAGACGCAGCCCTTGGGCTTGGGCAGACCGGCGACACGTGACGCCAATTTCCCGGGTCCCTTGGGAAAGAGCTGATACAAGTCTTTCATTCCCACGCCGGCCATCTTCGTGATGCGGCGCAAACCCGGCGGCTCACCCTGCTGGGTAGCGTCCTCGCGGCAGAAGGTGATCACCTTCCAGTGCAGCTCGGACAGCTCACCGATGCCCACTTCGTGGGCAATAGCCTGGGCAACTTCAGGGGTCCATTGATCGGCGTCGAGGAGAAACCCCTCCTCGTTCACCTCCACGGGCGCTCCGGCGTACTCGACGATGAGGCTCGGCATCACCGCTCTCTCCTTGTCACTACAGCGTTGGTCCGTTCGCAGAACATGATCATGCGGCGTGCTTCTTCTCGGGCGCGATCGCGGTCGGGTCGATGATCTTCTTGCCCATCATCGACATGCGGTTGGGCACCGGGAGGCGGTGACCGGGGAGCAACATGTTCCAGTACACCCAGCGGAACAGCAGCTTGCCCCAGTGATTGCGCCGCGTTTCTTTCATCAGCGCCATCGGGCCGACGGCCGGCAACGGGAAGGCCCCCGGCAGCGGCTCGACGTCGTAGTTGAAGTCGATCAGCATGGCCTTGCCGTGGCCGCTCTCGATGAAGCAGTTGGCATGGCCGTCGAAGGTCTCGAGCAGGCTCTCGCCGCGGATGGCGTGCTGCAGGTTCTCCACCAAGATCTCGGCCTCGAAGTGGGCCACGGACCCGGCCTTCGACGTCGGCAGGTTGGTGGCATCGCCGACGACGAAGATGTCCTCGTGGTCGAGGGCGTGGAGGCTGTGCTTGTGGGTGGGAACGAAATCCAGCTCGTTGCCCATGCCCGACTCGGCGATCACGGCCGCGCCCATGTTGGTGGGGACGGTCACGAGGAGGTCGTAGGGCACCTCGCGCTCGTCCCATGAGCGCAGGACCTGCCCGTCGCCATCGACCTCGGCCACATTGAACTCCGTCTCGACATTGATGCCCTTGGCTTCGAGCAGCGAGCCGAACTGCGAGGCGGCAATCGGTTTGGTGAAGGCGGCGTCGAGAGGCGTAACGTAGGTGATGTCAACGTCGTCGCGCATGCCCTTTCCCTGAAAGAAGGCGTCGGCGAGGAAGACGAATTCCAACGGCGCGACGGGGCACTTGATGGGCATCTCGACGATATTGACGGCAATCCGCCCGCCCTCGAATCGCGCCATGGCGTCGCGTAACGCCGTCGCACCCTCGAGGGTGTAGAAGTCGAACACGTCCCGATACCAGTGATCGCCGATCATTCCGGCGGTTTCCTCGGGACGAACGTGTGCCCCGGTTGCGATCACCAGCAGGTCATAGGCGAACCGCTCGTCGCCATCGAGAACGAGCTCGTGTTTGTCGGGCTCGATCGCCACCACCTCGCGCTGCAACCACTCGGTGCCCTTCGCGAAGGTCGAGCCGCGCGGACGTTCCGTGCGGGCCGGATCCTGCATGTCGAACGGCACGAAGATCAGATCGGGCTGATAGAGATGCTTGGAAGCGGGGTCGATGACCGTCATCGACCAGTCGCGCGGAAGCCGCGAGCGCATCTTGTTGGCGATCGTCGTCCCGGCCGTGCCGGCTCCCAGAATGACCAGGTTCTTCATCGCTGTTGCTTCCTTCCGTCTCGGCGCCCCGCGTCCGCGGTGCTTGACGCGCGGGGCATCTTCGTCGTCGACGAAATAGAGAAGCAAATCCCGTGCCGAAATACCTAAGTTGTTGCTAGCAATGAACTTATGCCTGATCGGGTCGATCGCCCCCGTACAAACGAAACATATCGGTGCATGATAATGTTTCATCGTGAAACGTATCGTTCCGGGAACGGGAGCTTCTCCCAACCCACGACGCCCGCGCCACACCCCGAGCGCGCGTCGTTCGCTGCTTCGCGGCTAGCTCAGCAGGCCGTGCTCACGCATCTTGCGCCACAGCGTCGTCCGGCTGATGCCGAGAGCATCAGCCGCATCGGCGCGGTTCCAGCGATGAGCGTCGAGTGCAGCACGGATGCGCTCCGGCTCCCCGGACGCTGTCATCGGGGGCGACGCGTTGATCGCCGGGGGCGTATCAACGGAGAGGCTGGTGTGGCTGGGAAAAGGAACGTCTGTGGGCGGAGGAGCACCAGCGGCCGGCGGAGGGTTCGCGACCGATGGGGCGTCGGCGGCCAGCGGTGCAGCGGCGGCCGCAACCCGACGCTGCCCGTCCACGCCGGCCGTCTCCTCGCCGATCGAGGCCACAGCGACGTCGGCCACCTCGACGGGTAGGTCCTGCAAATGGATCGTCTGGCCCTTGCTCACGGCGACGGCGTACTCGAGAGCGTTTTCGAGCTCACGCACGTTGCCCGGCCAGTCGTAACGCAGAAGGGCGCGCAACGAGTCGTTCGAAAGCCGCACGGCACGATCGTGACGCCGGCTAACGCGGTTGAGCAGATGGAAGGCAAGAGGCTCGATATCCTCGCGCCGGTCTCGGAGTGGCGGCACCTCGATGGGGACGACGCGCAGGCGGTAGTACAGATCATCGCGGAACTCCCCGTCGAGCACAGCCTGGCGGAGATCCCGATTCGTCGCCGCTACCAGGCGCGCATCGGTGGTGCGGGAGGTGCTCTCGCCGACACGCTCGAAGGTGCGCTCCTGCAGAACCCGCAGCAACTTGACCTGCAGGTGCAGCGGCATTTCCGCCACCTCGTCGAGCAGAATCGTGCCGCCTTCGGCGACCTCGAAACGGCCTGCGCGATCCCGTATCGCGCCGGTAAAAGCTCCCTTGACGTGTCCGAACAGCTCGCTCTCCAGGAGGTCCTGCGGCAACGCGCCGCAATTGACCGGGAGGAAGGGGCCCCGGGCTCGATGCGAGTGGATGTGGATCGCTCGGGCGACGAGCTCCTTGCCGGTGCCGCTCTCTCCGGTAATCAGCACCGTGGCGTCGCTCTCGGACAGGTGCTGGATGAGCTCGAAGATCTTCAGCATCGACGCGGAGCGAGCAACGATGCCCGAGAAGATCGTCGGCGCCGCCGCGCTTTTTTGCTGGTCGTCCTCCGCGGGCCGCAACACGACGATGTAATGCACCCGCGGGTCGCAAATACTGTCCGGAGCGTGTTGGATCGGTGCGGCTGTCAACGACACCAGGCGCGGCTTGCCCTCCCCTGCCCGGAGCGTCGCGCCCCATCCCTCGCGGGTCTCACCGGACAAAAGGGCTGCACGGATGGCGCTCTCGGGGCCCAACAACTCCTCGCCGAGAACGCGCTCGATCGGCACGCCGAGGATGCGCTTGCGGGCGCCTTCCCCCGCCAAACTGTCAACGCCCGCGGATGCGTGCACGACGTGAAAATCGTCGCCGAGGCATATCAGGGCCCGACCGAGCGAGCTGAACAGCGTGCTGACGCCCTCCAGAATCAAGTCCGGTGAGAGCCCCTCCGGCAACTCCCAGCTGTTCTCGTCCACCGTCACCGCCTCCTGGGATCATCTTCTCAGGCTGCATTGTGCATCAAACGAGGGCGCGCGGGCACTGATCCCGGCGACGGCCGTCGGGCAATGGGGTAATCTGCTGCACTGTTCCAACGAACCAATCCACGAGGGAAAGCCACATGTTCGGGACCTCCGTCAGGCCGATCAACCAGGCAATCCGCCGCGCGTTGCTCTCTTGCCGCGCGCTCCACGCCCACCGCACAACCGTCGCAGCGCTGATTCTCGCCCTCGTCGCCACGGTGGTTTCAGGCGCTCCGCTGGCTTCCCCTGCTCCGCCAACCTCCGCCGTCCCGTCAACTTCCGCGACTCCGTCGACTTCAGGCGCTCGGTCGGCTTCGGCCGTCGCCCAGGAGACCATTCCCACGCCGGAGGAGTTCTTCGGCTTCGCCATGGGTACGGACGAGAAGCTGGCCCGCTGGGACCGCATGCTCGAGTACTTCGACCTGATCGGTGAGACCTCCGACCGTGTACGGGTCGACGACTACGGCCCCTCGACGCTGGGGAATCGCTTCGTCTCGGTGGTCGTCACCTCGCCCGAGAATCACGCCAACCTCGATCGCTATCTCGAGATCGGCCGGCGTATCGCCGACGGCCGCGGACTGTCGGAGGAAGAGGCCCGGGCGCTGGCGCAGGAGGGCAAGGTAACCGTGGTGCTCAACCACAACATCCACAGCAGCGAGATCGGCTCGTCGCAGACCTCCGTGCAGCTGCTCTACGAGATGGCCACCGAGGATTCGCCCTCGATGCGCGAGATCCTCGACAACGTCATCCTGGTGCTGGTGCCCTCATCGAACCCAGACGGCCAGATCATGGTCACCGACTGGTACGAGCAGAACCTGGGCGGCGATTTCGAGGAAGCACCGATGCCCTACCTCTACCACCACTACGCCGGGCACGATAACAACCGCGATTTCTTCATGGGCAACCTGGTCGAGACCCGCTACATGTTCGAGCTCATGTTCGACGACTGGGCGCCTCAGGTTTACCTCGACCAGCACCAGATGGGCAGCGGCGGCGCCCGCATGTTCGTGCCGCCGTTTCCTGACCCGCAGAGTCCCGACATTCCGCCGCTGATGTACCAGGAGATGCGGCTCATCGGCGGGCAGATGGTCACGGACCTCCAGGCGGAGGACAAGAAAGGCATCATCACCGGCGAGATGTATCGGATCTACGGCCAGGAGGGGGCACTGAACTGGCGCTTCCACAACGTCGTTGGCCTGCTCACCGAGACCGCGAGCGCCCGCATCGCCTCGCCGGTGACCCAGAACCAGGGTGGCCGGGGTGGCAGAGGTGGCAGAGGTGGCGGCGGACGCGGCGGGTTAAACCCGCGGGAATTCTCGGTGGCGGTCGTCGACCCGTGGCGGGGCGGCACCTGGACCCTCGGCGACATCGTCGACTATCAGATGATCGCCGCCCGCGCCGTGCTCAAGGTCTCGGCACGCTCGCGGGAGGACTTTCTCTTCAACCAGTGGTTGATGGCGCAGAAGACGTTGGAACGCGCCGAAATCGAGGGACCCTACGCCTGGGTGGTCCCCATCGACCAGTCCGACCCCAACACCGCAGCCGACTTGGTGCAGCGGCTGATCATGCAGGGCATCGAGGTGTACCAGGCGGGCGAAGCCTTCGAGGCAATCCCCGCCGACGGGCCGCTTCCTCTTCCGGGCTTCGAACCATTGCCCGAGCCCGAAGAAGGCGATGAAGCCGAGGAGGGAGCAGAGGGCGAGGAGGGAGAGACAGAAGAAGAGGCCGGTGACCCCGACGAGGGCGAGGAACAAGACGTGGAGGAGGGCGAAGGGGGCGACGACGCGGAAGACGAAGCCGAAGAGGACGAAGCCGAAGAGGAGCCGGAACCCCAGCCGGTTACCTACGCGGCGGGCTCCTTCATCATCCCGGGCGCGCAGCGTGGCCGGCCGGCACTGATCGACCTGCTCGAGCCACGGACGCCGGAGGTCGAACGCCAGTGGCCGGACGGTCCGGTGCAACGTCGCTACGACTCCACCGCCTACACGATGTCGATGCAGATGGGGGTCGATGTGGCCCGCGTCGATAGCGAGTTCGATGCCGCCACCACTCTCCTCGCCGCCGCCGACTCCCCACCGCGAGAGGCTCCGGGCGCCGCCCGCAACAGCTATGCGCTCGATCCGCGCATCAACGAGAGCTACATCGCGGTCAACAAGCTGCTGGCCGAGGGCATCGAGGTGCGCCGCAGCGCCGGTGCGGTGAAGACCGATGCCGGTGAGCTGCCCGCCGGAGCATTCATGGTGCGGGCCGGCAATCCGGAGGTCGCGGCACGCATGGCGGACATCGCCACCCTGATGCGCGTGCCGGTATTCGCCGACCCGGAGGCCGTCGGCGATTCCGACCGGCCGCGGTCGATCGACGCGGCCCGCATCGGTCTGTACAAGCCCTGGCAAGCGTCGATGGACGAGGGTTGGACCCGGCTGGTTCTGGAGAACTACGAGTTCCCCTACGAAACCGTCGACAACGCCCGCATTCGCGAGGGCGATCTGGGCGCCGACTTCGACGTGCTGATCCTGCCGTCGGGACAACAGCTCCAGCGCCTGATCGACGGCATCTCCGCGGAACGCATCATGGAACCCTACGCCGGCGGCATCGGCGAGGACGGCGTCGAAGCGATCGTCGACTTCGTCGACGGCGGCGGCACATTGCTCACGCTACAGGGGTCCGACCAGATCGTTCTCGATCGGTTCGAGGTGCCCGTCAAGGATGCCCTGCGCGGCCAGCGGGGGAACGATTTCTATGCGCCTCCGATGGTGCTCAACCTGGACGTCGACACCGAACACCCGCTCGGGTACGGCATGAAGGAAGACACCTACGGCTTTTTCGGCGGCGGCAGCGCCTACGAGCCCGACGGCTGGGATGCCGCCGCCGGCAACATGCGCGTCGTTGCCACGTGGCCCTCGGAGGGCCCGGTGCTCGCCAGCGGGCAGGTGCTCGGCGAGGAGCACCTCGCGGGCCGCGGTGCAGTGGTCGAAGTCGACTACGGCGACGGCAAGATCGTCATGTACGGGTTCCGCGTGCAGCACCGTGGGCAAACACACGGTACATTCAAGCTGCTGTTCAACGCCCTCTACAAGAGCGAATAGCGGCGCCGAAGCTTCCCTCCGTCCTCGCGGCCGAGGCCGGCGTCCGCAGGAGCAAGACCAGCATGGCTCCGGGGGATCTTTCGTCCGTGCATCTCATGCGTCGCGAGCCCTACCGGCTTTTCTTCCCACTGGGTGTCGTGCTGGCGTGGGCGGGGATTTTCCACTGGCTGCTGCACGCGATCCGCGTGATCCCCGACTATCGGCCGATCTTCCATGCCATGACCCAGGTACAGGGTTTTCTGACCTGTATGGCTGCCGGCTTCCTGTTCACCATGCTCCCACGCCGCACCACCAGCGGACCGCCCGCGGCCTGGCAGATCGTGGTCGGAGCCGCCGGGCCGGCGCTCACCGTCGGCGCGGCATGGTGGCAACTGTGGACGCTCGCGCAAGTCGCCTGGCTGGCAACCGCCGCCGTCCTCATCGAATTCTCGCTGCGGCGCTTCCACGGCGCCGAATCGGAACGCCGGCCGCCCGTCGGCTTCGTCTGGATTCCACTCGGCCTGCTGATGGGGATCTGCGGGGCTCTCATATCCCTCATCTATCGAAGCCTCGATCCCACCCTCGCGTGGTTGCACACGCTGGCCAGCGGCCTGGTGCTGCAGGGGCTGTTTGTGGGATTCGTTCTCGGCGCCGGTGCGCTGGCGCTCCCGTTAATGACACGCGATGGAGCACCACCCGACATGGGGTCCGGTGCCGGCGACACTCCGGCGACACTCGCACATCTCGGAGCGGCGGCGCTCCTGGTGCTCAGCTTCTGGGTCGAGGCAACGGCGTCGCTGCGCTTCGGTCTGGCCATGCGCGCCGCGATCGTTGTCGCTGTCTACCTGTTCGGCATCCGCATGTGGAAGGCGCCGTCGCGCCCCGGTTGGAACGCTCGCGCCATCTGGGCAGCGGCGTGGTTGGTGCCGATCGGCTACCTGCTGGCGGCGGCGCTTCCCGGTAACGCGATCGCCGGCCTGCACGTCACCTTCATCGGCGGCTTCGCGCTGCTGGCCCTGCTCATCTCCACGCAGGTGTCCTTGGGCCACGGCGGCTACGTCGACCTTCGCCTGGGCAAGCCTTGGGTCGTCCCTGTGCTCGCGCTGTCGATGCTCGCCGCCATCGTCGCTCGCGTCGCCATGGAGCTCGACCCGCGGCGCTTTTTCGTGTGGATGGCGATGGCGGCCTTCTTTTTCCTGTGCGGCGCCCTGGCGTGGATGATGTTCGTGATGCCGAAGATATGGAGAAACGCGGAAGGCTGATCGCGCCTGAACGCACAACTAACGCGCCATCGGCTGGACCTGCAGGTACGAGAGCGTCCGCCACAGCCACTCGAACGGACCGAATCGGAACCTCGCCAGCCACCATGCTGAGAAGGGCACCTGCACCGCCCAGATCGCGACGACGACGAAGACCTGGCCGACCCGACTGACCTGCCCGAAGTAGCCGAGCCCGTGTCCGAAGAAGATGGTCGTGGCGATGAACGTCTGAAGCAGGTAGTTGGTCAGCGCCATCCGACCGACGTTGCCCAGCGCCGCGGTAGCTCGGGGCGCAACACCGTGCTTGCACACGAGCATGACGCCGGCCGCGTACGCAACGCTCACCAGCAGGCTCCCGAAGTAGTTGTAGAGGCTGCCGACGAACATGCGGGACACCACCCAGTCGCGGGCGAAGTTCGCGTACATGCCGTAGGCGACGAGCGGCAGGCCGGCGACGGCACCCGCGACAACGCATTTCCGGTACAACCCATCGGAGAGCCCGGCACTGAAAAACCCGAGCTTGAACAGCGCCATGCCGATCAGCATGAGGCCGGTGACGCGCCAGACGGCCCAGAACAAGAACGCACCCGTATGCAACGCGATGGCTTCGGGCACACGGCTGCGCATCTGGTCGCTGAATCCGCCCTGATAGTTCGCCACGGTCTCGGCGTTCTTCTCCTCGGAGGGTTGCCACGTCGACTCGAACTGCTCGAGGGCCTCGGGCGGCCAATAGGGCATCGAGGCCGCCGACGCCAGATAGAGCGCCGGAGACACGAGCAGCACCATCGCGCCGACGATAATCAACACCCTCGGACTGCGGCGCCTGAACCAGAAGACCCAGAGGCTGCAGAGGCTATAGATGAAGAGTATGTCGCCGGCCCAGAGCAAGTAGGCATGCACCAAACCGAACACCATCAACCAGAACGTGCGTCGGTAGTGCAGCCCTGTTGACTTGCGCCCGGCCGCGTCGGCGCGCTGCCACATCAGCACGATGCCGGCGCCGAACAGTGCCGAGAAGATGGTCATGAACTTCTGGTCGGCAAACAGATGACTGAACGTCCACACCCAGAAGTTCGCGCCACTGAGGTCGCCGTATGCGGCCGGGTTCATGTACGCCGCGCTCGGCATCGAAAACGACTGGATGTTCATCGCCAGAATGCCGAGGAGCGCGAAGCCTCGCAGCACGTCGAGCGAGTCGATGCGCTCCGCCTCGGCGACGGGGCTCAGGCTTTCGGTCGAGCTCGCAGCGCTCATGGAGCGCAACCTATCAGCTCTTCAACGACACCTCCACACGGCTAGCGATCGATCTTGTGGCCGGCCGGATGTCGGAACGTGAAGGCCAGCCCGATCAATCCGATCCACGACAGGCTCGCGGGGGCGAGCGTGGGCGTAGCCCCCTTCAGAGATTCCCGGAACAGCTCCAGGCCGGCGCGGCTCGGATACATCTCGAGCTCGAACTCGGCGTTACCCGTGTAGTGCTGATAAACCCCGAGAACGCCGACCACGACGAACGTGAGCATGAGAGCTCGCATCGCGCTGAGGACAGCCGGTGAAGGATGCGCCGCGCACAGGACGATCAACGGGGTCGAGATGCCGAGCAGGACCAGCGGCGTCACCTGCCACCACTGCTCGAAGTGCTCCAGCAGGTAGAGCTCCGCCAACGTGCCGAGAACACCCAGAATCAGGACCGCGAGGAGGAAGCCTCGCAGCGCATTGGCCGTGCCGCGCTCCGCTTCAGGGGGGGCGGGCAAGGTGCTAGGGATTGATCACGAAATAGCGCTCGAGGCGCGCGACCTCGTCGTCGTCGACGTACTTTCCCATCTCGCGGCGAAACTGCGCCATGTCGACGTAAGGCCGATACTCTTCGAACTCGCGCACCATGCGATCACCGGCGCCGGGAACGCTCAGGAGATCTTCGCTCGAGGCGCTGTTGAGGTCGAGGGGCACGAACACGTATCGCTCCAATCGCGCGACCTCGTCGTCGTCGACGTACTTTGCCATCTCGCGGCGGAAGCGGACCATACCGCCCTCCCACGGACGATATTCGTCGAACTCGTTCGCTATCCGGGGACCCACGCCGGGCACGAGCTGCATCTCTTCGTCGGATGCGGCGTTCAGATTGATGGGAACGAACAGCGTGACGAACACCGCCGCGCGCTGCTCGTCGCTCAGAGAGCTGTCACGCAGCTTCGCGTCGAACGCCGTGGCATCGAGATAAGGCCGCCCGTCGATGATCGCTTCGGCGATGGCGGCGGTGATGTGCGGCACCGTCGTGAGCTCCTCGGCACCGACCAGGTTGGGGTTCAGCACCGAGGTATTGGTGCCGACCTGAGCGGGCGAAGGTACCGCGGTCAATAGAATCGCGGCCAGGGAAAGTGCAAAGAGGCGGTGGCGCATTATTGGGCTCCTTGGACGGCGCGAGGGCACACCGATTTGAAGAAGTCGAGAGGATATGGGACAGGATCGCAAACGCCAAAGCCTAGTGAGCAGAGCGTAACGGCGCAACGCAGCGGACGTCACAGAGCGGCCTCGAGGGTCGTCCGGTAGGCAAACAGAGCCGGCGTACCGCCGGTGTGAACGAAAAGCACTCTCCGCCCGCCGGCAAACGAGCCTCGACCGGCGAGCCCCATCATGCCCGCAAACGCTTTCCCCGAATACACCGGGTCGAGCAGCAGACCCTCGAGCCGCGCAGCGGTGCGGATGGCCGCCAGCGTCTTGTCCGAAACCCGTCCGTAGCCCGGCCCGAGCCAGTCGTCGTGAGCGCGGATCTCGGCCCCCGCGGCCAATCCCGGAGCTTCCAGCTCTTGGCAAACAGCCTGCACCATACGCTCGATCCGACCGTGCTGCGCCTCAGCGTTCCGGCGCACGCAGATGCCGTGTACGGCGATATCGCCGCGACCGGCAGCCGCAAATCCGACCAGCAGGCCAGCGTGGGTGGCGCCGCTGCCGCTGGGAACGACCACGGCATCGAGGCTCATACCCTGTTGCTCCGCCTGGGTGAGGATCTCACCGGCGGCGCCCACGTAGCCGAGCGCCCCGAGCGGCCGATGGCCCTCGCCGAGGTGAATGACGTACGGCTCCCGACCCCGCTGACGCACGCGATCGGCGATCGTCTCCAACGCGGCGTCGGCGCCCCCCTCGTCTTCTCCCTCGGGATAGGAGTGCAAACGGGCACCGAACAATCGGTCGAGCAGCACGTTGCCCGAGCGGCGATACGTCTCATCCATGTCGCTGACACGATCCTCTAGCTGAATCTCGCAGCCCAGCCCGAGCTTCGCGGCGGCAGCCGCCGTGGCGCGGACGTAGTTGGACTGCACGGCGCCGGTGATCAAGACGGTGTCTGCGCCACGCTCGAGCGCCTCGCCGAGGTAGAACTCGAGCTGTCGCGCCTTGTTGCCCCCCATGCCCAGGCCGGTGCAATCGTCGCGCTTCACCCACAGCTGGTGACGCGCGAGCACACCACTGATGCGGGGCATCGGCTCGAGCGGCGTCGGCGTGTGGGCCAGGGAGGCTCGTGAAAAAGCTGACAGCGGCTTCATGTCATGGGTCCAGAGATGTGGACGTCGGCCGGTGTACGTGAAAAGCCCCGCTCCCGGAGGAGCGGGGCTTCCCACTACGATTCAGTTCTGACGGATCGTCAGTCGACGGGTCGTACGTTCTCGGCCGAAAGGCCCTTGGGGCCTTCCTTGGTCTCGAACTCGACGGCCTGACCTTCGGTCAGGGAACGAAATCCCGCGGCCTGAATGGCCGAGTGGTGAACAAACACGTCGACTCCGTCCGATTGTGCGATGAAGCCGAAGCCCTTGGCGTCGTTAAACCACTTGACAGTACCGGTGGCCATTTATCGGCCCTCCTTCGGTGTTACTAGCTGCTCTCCGACGGAAGGTGGGGTATCTCCCCGACCTACAAAAAAAGCCCGCCAGTAGGATGTTGCTCTAGCGGGTTGTTACATGGCATCCGTCATAAGCAAACTAATGTGACGCAAAAAAGGCTAACAAGATACGCAAAGAAAAGGAAGCTCGAACGGCATTTAAAAAAGACACGGGCGTCGTGATTTACCGTGCTGGCAGCGCGGGGTTCGCGTTGCGGCCGGCGACGGCACGGGCGGCCCGTCGCCGACTCACACGCTGACTCAGCCCCATCGACTCCTAGTGTGCTGTCTCCAACATGGCTTGACACTTGCGGAGGGAATTGCGGGCGAGATCAAGGAAGGGCGAGGAAGGCGATGCTTTGGCATCGTCGACGAGCCCTGAGGGGAGCTGAACACAGCTGGCCCCTACCTAGAGGCTAGAACGGCTTCAAGACGAGAATATCCGCGGTAAAGGAGCCCGCACCGCGGTAGGAGTCGGGCAAGAAGCCCTTCGCGACATTGGCTGTGACCAGAG
>CAYSHI010000401.1:0-15924 GCA_964430745.1 uncultured Acidobacteriota bacterium
CGCCACCCTGCGGGCAGGAGGGATATGCAGGTGATCTCCGCGTCGTGGCTCATCGACGATGACTCCAGCATCGCCTACTTCGCCTCTCCTTGACCTCACCTGCATCTCCCTCCTGCAAAAGGTAACGAACTTCTGACTCAGGACACTAGCTTTCTATGTTACAGCGGCGGCAAGTCGAACGAATTCGTGCTCGACATGAAACCTGCTTGCCGGCCTTTCGTATTTCCTTTAGGTTGTTTGGTAAATATATCTTCAGTTTTGTTTGGCATATTGGAGAGATTCCGTGGGACGTAACTTCTTGGGTGAGTTCGAACAGATCGTTCTGCTGGCGATGGCGCGCGTCGGGAGCGAGGCGTACGCCGTCTCGATACATGACGAGCTCCTGAGGGCTACCGGCCGCTCGGTTTCGATTCCCGCCGTGTACGTGACCCTCTCGCGCCTCGAAAAGAAGGAGCTCGTGAGCTCGTGGATGGGCGATCCGTCGCCCACCCGGGGAGGCCGTGCGAAGCGGCATTTCGAGCTCACCGACAAGGGCCGCCGGTCTCTGGAGCGCTCGCGCGAGCTCATCGATCAGCTCTGGGACGGGCTCGAGCTGGAGGCCAAGTGAGCGCCGGCGTGGATAGGGGCGAGCTCGCGCGGCCGCCACGATTCGCCCGCGCGCTTCTGTTTCGGGTACTACCTCGCGACCTACGGGACGGCGCGCTCGACGAGCTCGATGAGAAGTTCCGTGAATACGCGGAGGCGTCCGGAAGGCGCTGGGCCCGCGGTTGGTACCGGCGCCAGGTCGTCGGCGCGATGCACCCCCGCTTGTGGCGACGCAGCAGCTACGAGCTCCCCCGAAAACGTAACGGAGTCGCAATGTCCGATTGGATACATGACGCTCGCTTCGGCCTGAAGATGTTGGCCAAGACGCCGGCGCTGACCGCCGTGATTCTCGTCACGCTGGCCGTCGGCATCGGTTTCAACGGCGCCATGTTCTCGCTCTTGAACACGATTTTGCTCAACGAGATGCCGCTGGATGATCCCCGACGTCTCCTGTTCATCGAGTCCACCAATGTCTCGCAAGGCAGGGAGAACATGGCGGTCTCGTATCTCGACTACGAGGGTCTGGTTGCATCGAGCAGCTCGTTCGAATCGCTCGGTGGGTGGGCCCGCGTGGGCATCAATCTCAGCGATGGCACGGATGTTCCGGAGCGGCTCGTCGGTGCCTGGGTGACGTCGTCGCTCTTCGACGTGCTTCGGATCGAGCCGTTCATGGGTCGTCAGCTCCAGCCGGAGGACGCGGAGCCCGGGGCCGAGCCGGTGGGTCTGCTCGGGTATGGGTTGTGGCAGACGCGCTATGGCGGAGATGGCGACATCGTCGGCCGCGTTTTGCAGGTCAGCGGGTCCCCCATGACCGTCGTGGGCGTGCTGCCCGCTTCCTTGGAACCGACGCCGTTCCATCCGGAAGTATGGATGCCGTTGATGCGCACGGAGGAGCGTCGCTCGCAACGCGAAGTGCGTCTGATGGAGGCCGTCGTAGGGCGCCTCCGCGATGGGGTGACGCAGGACGAAGCGTCGGCGGAGCTCCAACAGATCGCCGCGCGTATCGAGGTCGAGGATGCCGCCGCCAACGAGGGCGTGGGGATGATCGCACGGACCTACCACCAGCGTTTCGTCGAAGAGGGCAACCGGGCCATTACCTGGATCCTGATGGGCGCCGTCGGTGCCCTGTTGCTCATCGCCTGCGCCAACGTCGCCAACCTGCTCGTCGCGCGCTCGCTCGAGCGGGCCCGTGAGGTGAGCATTCGCGCCGCATTGGGCGCCAGTCGCTGGCGTGTGGTGCGTCAAATGCTGGTCGAGGCGCTGCTGATGAGCAGTGCCGGAGGCATCGTCGCGGTGGCCCTCGCGGTGTGGGGTGCACGCGCCCTCGAAGCGGCGATCATGCGCTCCGGACCGGCGGTATTCTGGGACTTCTCCGTCAAACCCAGTGTGTACGTCTTCGTCGCCGTGGTTTCCGTCGGGACCAGTCTCGTTTTCGGGCTCGTGCCCGCGCTGCACGCCACTCGAGGCGCGACCATCGGGACGCTCAACGACGGCGCGCGTGGCTCGTCGCGGGGAGGCACCCGTCGTCTCACGGGCACGCTCGTCGTTGTTCAACTCGTTCTCTCGTTGGTGTTGCTGGCCAGCGCCGGTGTGATGATACGCAGCACGAGCAACGTGCTGGCGGTCGACTGGGCCGTCGATCCGCAGGATGTGCTGACGGTTCGTCTGGCGTTGCCGACGGCCGATTATCCCGAGCGTGACAACATCGTCGCGCTGCACGACGAGCTCGAGCAGCGCATCGGCGATCTGCCGGCGGTCGAGTCGTACGCCCTGGCGTCGACGTTCCCCGGTATGGGTGGATTCAGCGTCCCGGGCGAGATCGAGGAACTTCCGGTCAGCGACGGCAACCCCGTCCAGCTCCTGCAGCAGGTGATCGTCAGCCCCGGCTACTTCGCCATGGCCGAGACCGGATCGATCCGCGGCCGCCTGTTCACCGACGCCGACCGCTACGCGAATGACCCGGTGATCGTGGTCGAGCAACGCCTGGTCGACCGTTACTGGCCCGGCGAGGACCCCATCGGCAAACGACTGCGCTGGGTCGACGAGAGCGAGGATCGCTGGCAGACGGTCGTCGGCGTGGTGCCGGACATCAAGCAAACCGTCGCGCTCGATTTCACCGGTGACTTTCCCGTCGTGTACACGCCGTACCGGCAGGAGCCGTTGCGCGGCATGGGCATCATGGTGCGCTCCGCCATGGATACCGAGACGCTCGCCACTCGTCTTCGCGAGGAGGTGCAGAAGGCCGACCCGAACCTGCCCTTGTTCGATATCGAGCCCCTCGACGACGTGATCGGCCGGCGGACGTTCGGCTTTCGCATCGTCTCGGTGTTGTTCCTCATGCTCGGGGGAATCGCTCTCTTTCTGTCGTGCCTCGGTATCTATGCGGTGACCGCGTTCGCCGTCGGGCGCCGGAAGCAGGAGATCGGCATCCGCGTGGCGCTGGGTGCACAACGGCACCAGGTGCTCGGCCTGGTGCTTCGCCGCGCCATGCGTCAGACGGCGATCGGTCTTTTTGTCGGCCTGCTGGCCGCTCTTGCGGCAACGCGCGTGCTGGAGACCTTCATGTACCAGGTGAGCCCGAACGACCCCGCGACGTTCTCGTTGACGGTGCTGTTGCTGCTGCTGACCGCGGTGGCGGCGTGCGTCGTGCCGGCGCGACGCGCCAGTCGCGTCGATCCGCTCGAGACCTTGCGTAGCGAGTAGTTGCAGCCGATCGCTTCCATTGCGCCGCTTCTGTCCACTGTTTACCTTGTAAGTATGCGGGGAACTCGTCGACCGATCATCATTGCGTGCCTATCGGTGACTCTCGTGGCCGGGGCCGTGGGCGTGGCAGATGTGCGCGGCGCCGACGGGCGGGGGGTGTCGCCGCCGTCCCCATTGGCGTCGGGAATGCCTGTCGGAGCGGTTTCGGTTCAGCCATCCGCCGGCCCACAGGCCGGCGAGGTGCTCGGCTTCGAGCTCGAGGAGGAGCGCCACTACGTTCTCGGCCCTCCGGAGACCCTCGATCGCGGGGAGTCGGCTACCTGGATCATCAGCCTGGCTGAAATCGACGGCTCCGGCCGCGACCTGCGCGCCACCTTCACCCTGAAGCACACGCGCGAGGCGCCGCGATCCCTGGATACTCCGTGGACCTCCGGTCAGGTGACCCACGCCACGGTCGACGCGAAGCTCATCGTCAACGCTTATGGGGCGCCGCTCGAGATCACGTACGTGTCGCAGCGCCACGTCTACGACCTCGGCGACGAGATCTTTCAAGTCGACTACTTCTTCGAGGGCGACAAGTACAAGAAGCGAACAACGCTCCAGGGCGCCAAGTGGGACCTCGACATCGAGCTGATCGAACACGAGAACCTCAACGCCGCGGTGCCGATCGGACTGTTCGTCTTTGCCCCGGGTTCGCTCGACTGCATGGAGTGGCGGGTGGGAACGGTCATCGAGCACCGCACCGGCACGGGCGATCTCTCGCCGGTCGGTCCGGGTCGCACCGTCGACGAGGAGGGCAGGGCGACCGTCGAAGGCGCGGCGCTCGCTTCCGGCCAGTGCTACGAAACCAATACCGATCCGGCGTTCGCCAACCCCGGGCTCGCAAGCCTCGCCATGACCTTGCTGTGGGAGAACCGGGGCGACACCGAGCTGGTGCTTTTTTCGCCGCTGCGGCCCGATCTGGTGAGGGGGCAGGGCAACGGTGTTCCGCTGACCTTCTCTCCGATCCTTCCGGTGGCGTCCGGCGGCCCGGGTGGAAGCATTCTGAGCGGCGTGATTCCCGGCCTCGACTGGGGCACGGTGCTCGGCGGAGGGGGCGCCGACGGCGACAAGGATCGCGCCCGTGACCCGGGGCGCTACTTTTTCCCGCGACGGCTGAGGCTCAGCGATCGCCAACGCATCCAGGTCGGCCCCCGCAAGATGGAGGCGCTGCCCATGGAGATTGCCGGATTCGCCGGCACCATCTGGGTAGACGACTGGGGCAAGGTGGTCCGCCTCGACGTGCCGCCGCTACGTTACAGCGACCCGGAGCGCCAGGTGCGTATTCTTCACGCCAGCGAGTACTAGCAGGTTCCGTTCCACGTACAGAGAGCCGGAACAGCGATATAAGGGTAGCTTTGACATCGATTCGATGGGCCGCGAGTCGCCGCTAGAGAGCCTTTTTCAACATCTCCGCCAACCGATCCAACCCCATCACCATGTTGTCCATGGGCGGCCCGAACGAGAAGCGCATCCAGCGCTCGTAGGGCGAATCACCGGAGCGGGCCCCGCCGGGATTGACGTCGAAGAACTTCCCCGGGACGGTCATGACCTGGTAGTCGAGGGCGCGCCAGAAGAACTCCATGGCGTTGTCGAGTGGTTCGGGGAGCTGGTCGAGGCTGGCCCAACAGTAGAAGGTCGAGAGCGGAGCCTTGGCGAAGCGGATCCCCATCGCCTCGAGCCGTTCCACCATCAAGTTGCGTTTCTTGACGAAGTTCACCCGCAGGGCGGTGGTTTCCTGGTCGGCCTGAGCAGGTTCGAGCGCCTGCAAGGCGGCGAGCTGGGCGATGCGCGAGGGGCCGCCGTCGATCGAGCTCGCCGTACGCGCCGTGGTCTCGACCATTTCCTTCGGGCCGACCACCCAGCCGACGCGCCAGCCCGGGTAGCGAAAGCTCTTGGTGAGTCCGTCGAAGAGAACGACCGGGTCCCTCTCGACGTCTTCGATGTAAGCTGCGCCGCTCACCGGACCATCCGCCGGCTTCCCGTCCTCGGTGTAGATGAAGTGGCTGTAGAACTCGTCGAGCAGCAGGGTCGTTCGCTGTTCCGCAGACGTTTCCACGATGGCGGCGAGCTCGTCACCCTGTATGACGTTGCCGGTCGGGTTGCACGGATTGGAGACCACGAAGGCGTCGAGGTCGTGAGCGGCGAGCGCCTCGCGGTATTGGCTCGACGTGAGCTGGAAGCCGTCTTCCTCGCGCGTGGGCACCGCGATGGGCTCCATGCGCGCGAGGTGGAGGTTGAACATGTCCTCGTAGGCGGTGTAATCGGGTAGCTGGTAGCCGATCTTGACCTCGCCGAGTGCAGCCATTGCCCGCGTCAACGCCAGGCGCCCACCGTTGGCGATGGCGACGTTGTCGGCCGTGTACTGCGAGCTCATGCCGCGGCGGTACAGACGGTTGTAATACGCGGCCACCTCTTCGCGCAGCTCGTCGATGCCCTCGAGGCGCCCGTAGGCGTGGTCCTCGGGGCGGATCTTGACCTGGTCGATGCGGGGCGGCGCGCCTTCGTAGAGACCCACTTCCGGCTGGCCCTGGCCGAGGTTGCTCCAGTCGGGATGGCCGTTCCAGAAGCCGCGCTTGTGAGCTTCGTCGACGACGAAGATGACGCCCATGTAGGGAACTTCGCGGAAGGCCCCGCGCGGCGATTGGCGATCTATGGATCCGTCGAGCATCGGGGGACTGTACTGTACGCGCCTTGTCGTTGCAGCCGGTACCGCGCGGGGAGGCTACTCGAGATCTCCCAGTTCGCGGAAGATGGCGAAGATATCGCCGTTGATGTAGTCGTTCTCGACCACGTTCAGCAGCCAATAGGTGTCGTGGATCTCTTCCAGGAGCCGGCGTGAGGCGCTCTCTTCCGGGTAAAGCGACGCCCACCCGTCGCGCCAGATCTCGAAGGCCTCCTCCTTCCAGATATGGAAGGTCTCGACGTCGACCACCGTCGGCTGGATGATCTCCTTGCCCGGGAAGATGCCCCAGGTGACGGCGCTGACGGCGCCCGTACGCAGGTTGGTGTGAGTCTGGTTCTCGACGTTCACGGCCTGATACGACAGCGTGGGAAAGTCGCGGACCCGCGCGAGAAAAGCCTGCAGCTTGTCCTCCGAGAGGAATAGCTCCAGATACGCCTTCTGGTAGACGGTGCCGCCCTGCCCACCCCAGCCCACCTCGGGGTCGGTCGACGACGCGCCGTCGACCGGCGGCTGACTGTTGATTGTCAGATAACCGCCCCGGTTGAGCGCCGCGAGCTCTTCGGAAATCCGACCGGTCTCCGCCTGGATCTCGCCGTCGACCCACGGGAACGAGTCCAGCTCACCCGAACAGAACCGGGCGAATACTTCGAACACGTCCTGGGCCCTCTCGGGCTCCCCGTAGATGTCGCGTAGCTGCTGTTCCTGTTCCTCGAGACCGATGCCGCGACGCAACAGGTAGTAGTCGTGCAGCGTGCCGAACGACGGGCTGCGGCGGTCGCCCCAGCGGCCATTGGGGAACTCGTCCCAGTCCATCGTGCGCGCCAGGTAGCTCTTCGGCCGGTTGCTCCAGAAGATGGGCCGCACGTCCTCTTCGCGCCGCGTCGGGTAGGTCGACGGCCTCCAGGGCAACTCGCGCTCCGCGGTGACACCCTCGGCGAGCTCGAGACCCTCGAGGATGCGCATCACCGGCGACTGCAGGTTGAGTGTGTAGAAGTGGTATCCCGGCGCCCCCATCTCGACGAGCTTCTCGCACATCTCGACGCAGAGATCGACGCCGTAGCGGCGCACGGCCAGGTCGTCCTGGTGAATGGGGTTGAGCCGTTCCCAGACGCTCAGCGGCACGTTAACCCCGGTGAACTGTACGAACTTTCGGAAACGATCGAAGGTCTGGATCGGGAACAGTCCCGGGACGATGGGAACGTCGATGCCGTGCTTGTCGCACCGCTCGAGGAAGCCGGCATATTCGTCGAGGTCGAAGAAGAGCTGGGTGATGACGAAATCCGCGCCGCAATCGACCTTTTGCTTGAGGAAACCGGTGCAGGCGTCCTTTCCTCCGGCCTCCATATGTCCCTCGGGATAGCCGGCAACGGCGATCGAGAACTGGTCGCCGTAATTGTCACGGATGTGGCTGACGAGCTCGTGCGCGTAGCTGAAGCCGCCCTCGACACGCTGCCACTCCGCCGCGTCGCGGGCCGGGTCACCGCGCAGGGCAAGGAGATTCCGGATGCCCGCGCGTTGAGCCTTTTCGAGCACCTCGTCGACCTTGTCGACCGGCATATTGGTGCACGTCAGGTGCATGAGAACGTCGAGACCGAAGAACTTCTGCAGGTTCTCGGAGATACCCAGCGTGGTGTCGCTGGTCGAGCCGCCGGCCCCCCAGGTGATGTCGACGAACACGGGCTGCAGCGCCGCCATACGCTCGATGCGAGCGTAGAGGTTGTGCAGCCCCGCCTCGGTCTGGGGCGGGAAGTACTCGAATGAGTAGAACGGCTTCTGTTGCGCGATGCGCGCCTTGATCTTGTCGATGATGAGCATGCGGTCTCCGATGCGAGATCTTAGCAGCGTTGCCCAACGCGGGGTGCCGCCGGTTGGTACACTCCGCGCCCATGAACGCCGACGCCGCGCCAGCCGGTTCGCATCGGAGACATTTCGATGCCGCCATCTTCGATCTCGACGGTTTGCTCATCGACTCCGAGCCGCTGTGGCGCGTCGCGGAGATCGAGATTTTCGCCGAGGCGGGCGTGGAGCTCACCGAGGAAGAATGCCACCGGACCACCGGCTTGCGCACCGACCAGGTCGTCGCCTATTGGTTCGAGCGGCGCCCATGGGATACGCGGCGATATTCGCAAGCGGAGGTGACGGCAAGCATCAACCGCCGCGTCATCGAGCTCATCGGCGGCTGCGGCGAGGCCAAGAGGGGGGTCGGTCACGCCCTCGAGTTCATGCGTACGCGCGGCTTGCGTTTGGCGCTTGCCTCTTCTTCCTCGATGCCGGTGATCGAAGCGGCGATTACCAGGCTGGGGATCTCGGAGATTTTTGATGTCGTTCACTCTGCCGATTTCGAGCCACGCAGCAAACCGGCTCCCGACGTATATCTCGGCGCCGCGCGGAGGCTCGGTGTCGAGCCGCAACGGTGTGTCGCGCTCGAGGACTCGCTTCCGGGGGTCGAAGCGGCACGGGCGGCCGGCATGACGTGTATTCGTGTGCCGGAGCACAATGGGCCGGTTTCCGATGCCCACCTCGAGTTACGCTCGCTCGCGCAGCTCGACGATGCTGTATGGAACATCCTTCAACCTGTCCCCACGGCGCGCCGGGAGGCTGAGCCTTGAATATTGCCCTCGATAAGTATCGTGACCTCGGATTGCTGCTCGTCCGGCTCGGCTTCGGTATCGGTTTCATCTGGTTCCACGGCTGGGGCAAGATCACCGGCGGACCCGAGCGCTGGGCCGGCATCGGCGGAGCCATGGAGAACTTCGGTATCGGCTTCGGCCACACTTTCTTCGGTTTCATGGCGGCGTTCACCGAATCGGTGGTGGCGCTGATGTTCGCCGCAGGGTTCTTTTTCCGGCCATCGTGCCTGCTGCTCGCGTCGGTGATGCTGGTGGCGGCAACGCAGCACATCGTCAGCGGCCAAGGATCGCCGGCACATGCCCTCAAGAATCTGTCGCTATTCGCCGGCTTCAGCCTCATCGGCCCGGGCAAGTACAGCGTCGACGCGATGACGCGGAAGAAGGGCTGAGCCCACGGCGAGATTCGCGTCCGCGCGTGATTGAATCCACGGTATGCGCAAGCTGCTTGTCCTTTCGATCCTTTTGTTCGCCTCGACTTCGGGGTTATCACCGGCGTGGGGCGCCGGCGCGTACCCGCAGGCAGGGGATGCCGTCCTCGGCGTGTGGGCCACCGAGGGCAACGACGCCCACGTCGAGATCTATGAGCGCGACGGTAAGTACCACGGCAAGTTCGTCTGGTTCCAGGACGGGCCGAGTGGCGGTGGCCGCGACGAGAAGAACCCCGATCCGGAGTTGCGCGATCGCCCCCTGCTGGGCGCCGACTTCATCCTCAACTTCGAGTTCGACGGCAACAAGTGGAAGAACGGCCGCATCTACAATCCCGAGGACGGCAAGCAATACAAGGCCGACCTCGAGCTGGAGGACGGCGTCCTCAAGGTACGTGGCTGGCTCGGCATGAGACTGATCGGTCGCACCGTGGAGTGGACGCGGGTCAGGTAGCGGCCCGCCCGCAATAGCGTCGGCCTCCGGCGACGTCGCCGCGGGCGCGCCCCCGTACGCGGATCCTCGTGTGGAGCGGCCTCTACGGCATGGAAACCCGGAGCCGCACCTTTCCCTTGACACGAGTGCGACACTTGTCGCATGATGGGTGCGACAAACGTCGCACGCAAAGGAGGGTTCCCCATGCCCACGTCGTTGCCCCATCTGTCGCGCTTCGAGCTGCAGTGTCTTCGCATGTTGTGGGACGAAGACGAGGCCACCGTTCGCGACATCCACGACAAGATCCAGGACGCGCCGAGCTATTCGACCGTGCGCAAGATCTTCGAGCGCCTCGAGGACAAGGGCGCGGTCGAGCGCGTGCGGCGCGACGGCGCCGCCTGGGTGTATCGCTCGGCGGTGGCGCCGACACCGGTTATCCAGCGTGAGATTCGCCGATTCCTCGACGGCCTGTTCAATGGCTCCGCCGGGCCGCTGGTAGCTCACCTCGCCGAGATGGACGCTCTCTCTCTGGAGGACCTGAAGGAGATCGAGAAGCTCGCCGTTGACGCAGATTCGGACAGCGCCGCCGCCGCAGCCCCGGGCAGCGACGTCGGTGCAGACCCCGACAGCGACGCGGGTGCGAACCCGGACAGCAACGCCGGCGCCGGCGGCAGGGATCGGGAGGGCGACTCATGAGCGCCCTGTGGATGGGAGTGGTCGTGCACCTGTGGCAAACGACGCTGGTGCTGGGGCTGATCGCCCTGCTCGCGCTGCCGCTGCGCCGCGCCCCGGCGAGATATCAGGAAGGGCTATGGACCGCCGGCCTCCTCAAGTTGCTGGTGCCCCTGCCGCTGCTCGCCGGCCTCTGGCCCGCGCTCCGGCGACTGGGCGCGGCGGCCGAACAGCAGCAGACCTTCGGCCCGGCGGTCAAGACGCTGTCGCAGCTTGCCTACCCGGAGATGCTCTGGGTCTCGCCGATGGAGGCCGGCGGCGGGAGCCCGACGTCGACGCTCGTCGTCGCGGCCACCGTTCTGTGGGGGGTCGGGGTCGCCGCAATCGTGGGCCTTTGGTGGCGCCGTGGTCGCGTCCCCGTTCCCGCGGGGGACGGTCCCTGGCATGCATCCGCCGAGATCCTCGATCGCGTTTCGCGTGCCGCGCGAGCGGCGAACCTGCCTTTGAGCCGCATTCGTATCACCGACCTCCCCGTGATGCCGTGTATCCGGAACCTGCGCCGGCCGCTGGTGATGGTCTCGACGGTGGTCGTCGAGCACCTCAGAGTGGATGAGCTCCAGGCCGTCTTGACTCACGAGAACGCGCATCGCCGTCGCGGGGATCTTTGGCGCCGTGCCGCGCAGGGCGTCGCCACCTCTGTCTATTTCTTCTATCCGCCGGCCTGGTGGCTCGAGCGCCACCTGCGCGAGAGCGCCGAAATGGCCTGCGACGAGGCGGTTCTGGCCGCAGGCATCGAACCACGCACCTATGTCCGAGCACTGGCCAGAACCGTCGATCTCGAGCTGGCGTCGACTCCCGCGCCGGCGCTCAGCAGCGGCGCGCGTTTGCGCGCCCGCCTGGAGCGTATCCAGAACGCCGAGAGGTACACCACCATGAACCGTCATCGATTTGCCGTTGGCGCCGCGTTCATCGCCGCGGTTGCCCTTTCGTTCGTCCCCGTCGCCGACGGCACCGGCCTCGTCAGCGCCGTAGGCGAGTTGCAGGTCGCCGGCGAATCTCCGGCCGGCGAGTGGGTGACAGCGGCGCAGCTCAGCGGCCTCAACGGCCTCGAGATCCCGGTCGATCTCACGTACCCGTACGCTCCGTTGGCCCAGGTGCTGGAAGACCTCGGTGTGCGAGCCGGATTCGAGGTGTATTTCATGAGCCAGGCGGCTCTCGACCTGCAGGTGCAGGTCGCGGTCCGGGGGACTCCCGTGCGCGAGGTGCTCGGGCTGCTCGCCGATCCGCGAGGCATCGAGTACCGGGTCGTCGACCCGGAGACGCTGATCGTCCGGGTCCGGCGCGGTTTTTCCCCGACGCCGTTCGATTGGTCTTTCCTCCTGGGCGACAAGGTTCCCGGCGACGTCTTCACCATCAGCCCCGACGAGATCGACATTGCCCTCGCGAAGATGCGTCAGGAAAACGGCCTGGTCGACGACGAGCAGTGGCTCGAGACCCTCAGGCAGAACGGAATGACGGAGGCCCAGGTAAGAGAGCAGATGCGCGCGTGGATATTGGAACAGCGAGATCTCGCCCGCGCCGAGCAGCGCGATGACGTGCAGGAGATGGTCACCGTCACCGCGCCGGCCGGCGAGCCGGCTCCCGTCGCGACTCCGGTCGACGCCCCCATGCGTGTCGGCGGCGAGATCCGCGAGCCGGAGCGCATCCGCTACGTGGCGCCGGAATACCCCCAGGAGGCGCGACGGGCGCGCATGGAGGGGTTCGTGATTCTTCAGGCGGTCATCGACAAAGACGGCAACGTCAGCGATGTCGAGGTGCTCCGCGGACTTGGCCTTGGCCTTGACGTGGCCGCCGCCAACGCGGTGAAGCAGTGGAAGTACACGCCGACCTACTACGACGGCGAGCGGGTCGCCGTCATTCTCACGGTCAACGTGGTCTTCCAACTCATCCAGTAGCGGGTGGGACCGCGACGCCGCTGACAGCGCCCCTCACCGCGGTCCATCAGCGACCGGACTCCCGTCGTCCGCGGCCGTCTCCTTACATCAAGAGAAGCCCGAGCCGGGATCGGGAGCGCTCCAAGGGGTTCTCCGACGCATATGTTATATGATATATACGGATTGAGATATGTGGACGGTTTGGGAACATCGTCGTTTGGCGAAGCGACTCCCGAAGTTGCCCCTCGATGTGCTTCAGCGCTACCAGAAGTGGAAGGACATCGTCGAGTTCTCGGGGCCGCAGGGGCTGCGGATGATTCGAGGGTTCCGCGATGAGGCGCTTCGAGGACGGTGGCAGGGTCACCGATCATCTCGACTCAACCAGCAATATCGCGTCATCTATCGGGTGATGGCGCGCGAAATCCGCGTGGAGGTCATCGATGTCACGGCTCACGACTACCGGACGCAGTAGACGCGGCGAGTTCCGCAATGCCTCCCGGACCGTCGAGGTCTCGGTGGGTGAGTCGGTCCGCATCGTTCGCGAGTTGCAGGAGCTGAGCCAGAACCAGCTCGCCGCGTTGTCGGGGATTCCCCAGTCGACGATTTCGGCCATCGAGAACGATCGGGTAAACCTCGGCGTTGAGCGCGCGAAAGTGCTGGCGCGGGCCTTGCGGGTTCACCCCGCGGTGCTCGTCTTTCCGGGCTGGAATGTCGAGGAAGAATCGGCGGCCTGAGCGCCAGAGGTTCGTCCGTAGCCTGCCGGCGCGGGGGGCCTCCCGCGAGCCTAGGCCTCAGCGGCGCCGCGCGCGCCGTCCGCGCGCCGCGTGGCTATCGTCCGGCGCGGCCCATCGCGCAACACCGTCAGGTCAGTCCCGGCGCAACACTCCCACTGTCAGGTGCGACGGTAGCTCCGACGAGCGATAGATCCTCTGGGTCGCCGACTGGAAATCGTCCTCGGTCGCCGTGTAGATGTCGACGAACGTCTGCGGATTGCGATCGATTACGGGGAACCAGGAGCTTTGCACCTGCACCATGATGCGGTGGCCCGCCTTGAAGGTGTGGAAGCGGTCGCGGAGGTCGAATTCGACGCGCGCCGGCTCCCCGGGGACCATCGGCTCGGGATTCTCGTAGCTGTTGCGGAACTTGGCGCGGAAGACCTCGCCGGCGAGCAGCATCTGAAAGTCGCCCATCGGCACCGGGCAGTCGGGGTTGCTCGGCGTGTCGCCGGGGAAGACGTCGATGAGCTTGACGATGAAGTCGGAGTCGGTGCCCGACGTCGAAGCGTGCAACGTCGCGATGATGGGGCCCGCGATGGTGACATCCTCGGTGAGCACCTCCGATTCGTAAACCAACACGTCCGGTCGCGTCGCCGCAAAGCGTTGATCTTCGATCATCCACAGGTGCCCCTGCGACGTGCGGTATTCGGCAGAGAACGGCACCGGCTTGTCGGGGTCGGAGACGTACTCGTCGTGGGCTTCCGTTCCGGTCGCGGGCGCCTCCCACGAGAGGCTGCCGTCGGCACCGAAGTACAACGACGTACGCTCGACGCCCGGCGGCGGCCACTGATCGAAGCGCTTCCACTCGTTCGCGCCGGTCTCGAAGACGATCGCTTCCGTCCCTTCCCAGTCGCCCTCGTCGCGCAGGAAGTGATTGAAGAACGGGTACTGAACCTCGCTCTGGAACGTCTCCGATGTCGCGGTGTCGAAGCCGATGCAGCCGAGCGATTCGCCCGTCATGCCCCGCCAACCGCCATGCAGCCACGGGCCGACGACCAACGTGCTCTGGTTCGTCGCGTTCTGCTCCTCGAGCGTGTAGTAGATGGACATCGGCCCGTAGAAGTCCTCGGCGTCGAACCAGCCGGCGACGTTGAGCACCGGATGCGTGATGTCGTCGAGGCTGAGGAGGGCGTTCTGACGCTGCCAGTACTCGTTGTAGGTGCCGTTTTCCATGAACTCGTTCCACGCCGGCACGTCGTCGTGAAAGAACTGCTCGTTGATGTTCGACAGCGGGCCGATGTCGAGGAAGAAGTCGTAGCCCCACGGTGTGCCGTAGTCGAACGAGCCGCTGCGCGCCTCGGTGGGTTCGTCGCGGCGGCGCGCGTTGCGGGACAGCCAGCCGAAGGCGTACATGAGTCGGAAGGCGCCGTTGTGGTGCCAGTCGTCGCCGATGAACATGTCCGACGGCGACGCCTGGGGTGAGGACGCCTTCAGTGCCGGATGGGCGTCGACCATGCCCATGACCGTCTGCCAGCCGGGGTAGGAGATGCCCCACTGTCCGACGCGGCCGTTGTGATTCGGGATGTTGTTCAGCACCCACTCGATAGTGTCGTAGTTGTCCGTGCTTTCGTCGGCGTCGGTGGGGCCGGCGTCCGGCCCGTTGAGCGGCTTGATCACCTGGAAGGTGCCCTCCGACTGGTAGGTGCCGCGGGCGTCCTGGTAGACGAAGATGTAGCCGTCGCGATCGAACTGCTCGGTGGGGCCGAGGGGATCGCGATACCGATCGAGCTCGTACGGTCGGATCGAGTAGGGCGTGCGGAACAACATGACGGGGTAGTCACGCGACGCGTCCTTCGGCGTGTACACGAGTGTGTACAGGTTGACGCCGTCGCGCATCGGCACCATGTACTCCGCCTTGTCGTAGTGGTCACGAGCATCGAAGCCCTCCTGAGCGACGCTCGTCGAGCAGCCGGCGATAGCTGCCAGGGCGACGGCCACAGTGATCCGCACGAGAGCGCCTCGAAAAATGCGGCGAATACCGCTCGTCGGTGCGGCGTTCGCGCCCCCAAGCGGTTCGATGGTCCGTGCGGCTTCCAGACGCTGAGTCGGCTCGATGGTCCGTGCGGCTTCCACGCGTTGCGTCGGTTCGATGGTCTGTGCGGCTTCCACGCGTTCAAGCAGTTTGATGGTCATGCGGAGATTCTGTCGACGGGGGCGCCTCGGGTCAACGGGCTCCGCTATTTGAAATTCTTACATCCATGCTATTTTAGAGATCTATGTAAGGAGGACTTCGTGGCCCGCGCGACCGTCACATCAAAGGGACAGGTGACGATTCCGAAGAAGATCAGGGATCGCTTGGGAATTAGTGCGGGCGATGGGTTCGAATTCGTCGTCGATGAAGAGGGGAATCTCGTGGGCAAACCCTTACGTACATCGGCAGCCGGGGGCCTCGCCGGATGCCTTCGGCATCTGGCTGGAGACGAGCCGGTGACGCTTGCCGAGATGGACGAGGCCATACGCCGCGGAGCATCGGAACAGGATCCGGACGCGAGAAAGCGCAAGCGGCGGGCAGGTCGTCCGGGTTCCGGACGGCCGGGCCGGAGTACAGGGACGTCGACGTGATCTCTCTCGACACAAATGTGCTCGTCCGCTTCCTCGTCCTCGACGACCCGGCGCAGACGCCGAAAGCCGTCGAATTGATCGAGCGGGCGGTGCAAGCTCAGCAGAGGGTCTTCGTGTCCGACATCGTTCTGTGCGAGACGGTCTGGGTGCTGCGGTCCGCGTACCGGGCGACGAAGCGTGACATCGTCGCGACGTTTCGGCGGCTTCTGGCCGACGAGACGTTCGCCGTACGCAACCCGATTGCCCTCGAGCGCGCGATCGAGCGCTATGCCCGCGCCCGGGGCGACTTCGCCGACTACCTCATCGGCGAGGCCGGCGCCGCCGCCGGTGCGCAGACGACCTACACCTTCGAGAGGGCGCTGCGTGACGAACCCGACTTCACGTTGCTTGCATGACGTCCCCGCCGCGGTGAGCCTGCCAGGTGGGTCAGTGCGTGCTCTCGGTCTCGATCAGAAAGCGGTGAAAGAAGTCGTCCGCCG
>CAYSHI010000402.1:0-33574 GCA_964430745.1 uncultured Acidobacteriota bacterium
GGGCCGCGGTGTCGCCCGGCTCGAGGGCGCGTCGCTACTGCCGCTTCTGCGCGGCGAATCAGAACGTGTCCATCCGCTCGGCCACACGATGGGCTGGGAACTGTTCGGCCGGCGCGCGTTGCGGCAGGGCGACTGGAAGGCGGTGTGGCTGTGGCAACCCTACGGTGACGAGCGCTGGGCGCTCTACAACCTGGCCGACGACCCGGGCGAGTCTGTGGACCTCGCAACACGCGAGCCCCGACGACTCGCCGAGCTGGTGGCCCTATGGGATGCGTACGCGGTCCGCAACGAGGTCATTCTGCCCCCGGCCGACAGCGCCTACGCCAAGCTGCCCTTGCCGAGGTAAGAGGCGTCGAGTGTGGTGGCACCGAAGCTCCTCTCGGTTGCCATCCGCGTACGACTGCACGCAATGAATCGGAATGCAGATCACTGATCAGGAGTTGCGCCGGCTGGGCACAGGTTGCGGGCTATGTGATTGGCAAGGATCTTGCTTTATTTCGGGATCAGGGACCGATGAGATAGCGGGTGCGCCCGAGCGCATCCCTTGCCGTGCTTTTTTCGCTCACCCTGAAAAGCACGCGCCGGGCGCGCCCGCGTTTTTCTTCCTTCGTCGAAGCTTCTCGAACACTTCGCACGCCCGATTTACGTCGGATCGCCCTCTACGGAGTCACCGTCGAGCTTGTCGATTGCGTTCCTCGCCACGTTCTCGAGATCCGCCACGCTGAAGGGTTTTCCGAGCCACTCCGCGCCCATGCGCTGAGCGTCGCGAACCATCTGCTTGTCGCCCTTGCCGGAGATCACGATCACGCGGGTGCGGATTCCTTCGGCGCGCAGCCGGTACAACACGTCGAGTCCGGTGTGCCCGGGCATGAATACGTCGAGGATGATGAGATCGAGCGGCTCGGTGAGGATCGTGTTGAGCGCCTGATTACCGTCCACCGCCCTGACGACCTCGTAGCCGGCGGAGGCCAGCGCGCGCTCGACGACAACGAGAATTCCTTCCTCATCGTCCGCAATCAGCGCCCGCGGCCGGCCGCCTGACCTGATTGCCGCCGTGAGCTCGCGCGCGTGCTTGGCGGCCTGCGAGCCTTCGATCGAGGCAAAGAACTCGCCCGTTTTCTCATTCGCCGCCTGTCCGAGCTTGTCGAACAAGCGTCGCACCTGGCTCGGATCGTTCTGCTCCTCGTAGTAGCGAATCAGGCGAATGAAGGCCGAAGGGCTGTCGAGGCCGCGCTCGACGACTTCCTCCCAAACCCTGAGCGCCTGCGCGGTCTTTCCCTGCGCGGCGAGAGAAACACCGAAGTAGTAGGCGGCCGAATTGGTGCTCTTTGGGTCACCGAGCTCCTCGTAGCCGGTCACCGCCTCCAGTAGCGAGCTCGCGGCGGCTTCGTAATCCCCGGCCTCGAGCGCCTCGAGCCCGGCGCGCTCGGCGGCTTGCACGCGGTCGCGCAGCTCGTCGGTCGGCGCGTCAGGCGTGGCGTCCCGGTCATCCCCGGGGAGGTCGGGATGGTGATTATCGGTCATGGGTCTCTGGGCACTCCGCTAAGAGCCTAAGCCGACGAACGGCCCGCAGCTACCTCGAAGCACCACGATGAGCGGCCCATCGTGAAGCCGAGCTCGCGTGCCAGCCCAGCTGTTCACAGGCCCTGATCGCCCCCTCGCGCCAACGCTTCCCTCCGGCAACGGTAGCCTCAGCGATCGTCAGCCCGAGCCGCTGTTGGAGGTAGCGGTCGATCATCCGCAGCTCGGCTTCGAGGTCGGCCGGGGGACGTCGCCAGGCTCGATGGAATCGTGGCACTCCGTCCGCCTCGATCAGGCCGGCGATCAGCCCACCTACTTCACACAGCACGAGGCGCGCCGTCGCCGGTTCGGCGGGCAGCGCCCGCGGCGCGCCCGCGGCCAAAGCCAAGGACATAGGCACCACCCGGCCGACGGGAAGACCGAAACCTTCGACGACCCGTTCGTACTCGCGCACCACCTCGGCCGCAGCGGCTATGGCGAGAAGCCAGTCGTGGGCACCCGGCGAGGTCTCGTTCGACAAGGCCGCCCAGTCGATCCGGCACGCCTCGGGCTGCAGGGGCACCAAGTCACGCAGGGCCCAGCGGGCCATCGCTTCACCTTCGGCGAAACCCGGTTCGCGGCCGTCGAGAGGAACAGCAGCCAGGCGAACCACCTGGTCGGGGACGATCAGCGAAACCGATTCGACGCGTCGCTTCTGCAGTCCCGCCTCGTTCCACAACCCCTTGAGGGCGAAGGACACGGCGCTCGGCGCACGCAGGTTCGTGTTCGCGATCCCGACCCTGACGTCGTCACCGGCCAGTCGCACACGGTAGCGGCGCCAGGAGGGCTCACGCCGCGAGGGCGCCACGGCGACCGCCAGAACGCCGGGTGCGACCGCCACCGATGCGCACGCGCGCGCCGGCAACCGGCCGGAGAGGAACGTCGGCCGGGCGATGCGAACGACCATGCGGACGCGACCCGAGCTGAGCCTCGGGACACGGAGGCGAATCGTCCGTCGCGCGGGCGAAGGTTTGACGAGTCGCAGGCGGACGCCGTCGCGGATTCGTGGCGGTCTCGCGACGGGACCGGAGGAATCCGGTCGACCGGACGCCCCAGGCGCTACTCGTGGCACATGCCTCTCCCGGTGGATTCCCGCATCTTGGCTGCGGGCTCTCTCATCCGAGCCTGCACGGACCGACTTACCACGAAACCGTGGAGGGCGTCCGCGCCGGCTCCACCCCTAACATCCAGCTTTCAGGGAGAGCTGTCAACTTCGCCGGCGCGAGTAACCTGAGTGCCGGCGACGACAGGGGCCGTCAGCGCATGCGCCAGACGTCCGCCTCGCGGCGCTCGAGGCTGACGTAGATCCAACGGTCGTCACCCGACAGCGAGAAGCCTTCGGCCAGAATATCGGAGCCGCTGTTGAAGACCTCACGCGGTTCGGGAGATCGGGTGTCGAGCAGGTAAATCCGCGCGCCCCACTGGAAGAGGAGTCGCCGCCCGTCGCGCAGCCACACGGGATGCATGCCGAAGTCCGTCAGCTGCTCGTACTCCCCTGTATCGACCGAGAGCATCGCGATACCCGCGCGCCGGCCGCTGCCGTGGCGGATGTCGCCGGCGAGCCGCGAGCCCCCACGCGACCAGGAATTCGGCTCGAAGGTCTCGGCGGAGGGAGAGGTGTGCAAGGTCTCCGCAACCTGTTCGGAGTCGCTGTCCGCCGAGAACACCAGCGTGTACGACGGGGTCATGTTGGTACCGATGGTGACGGTGATTCTCGAACCGTCGCGCGACCAGACCGGCGCCGACACGTGGCTGGCCTTGAGCTCGGTCAGCTGGCGCGGTGAGCGCCCGTCGGGTTCGGCCGTGAATAGCTGGTAAAACCCGTCACGTTGAGAAAGGAAGGCCACCCGCCGGCCATCCGGAGCCAAACGCGGGTGGAGATCGCGCGCCTTGTCCCTCGTCACCGGCGCGGCTCCGCCACCGTCGGGGCCGGCGACGTAGACGTCCTGCTGTTTGCCCTGTGTGAGAACGAAAGTGATGCGCTCGCTTCCCGCCGAAACGTGCGGTGAGGCGGCGTTCCGGGGACTGCCGGGCAGAGGCTCGGGCGGGCCCGTGACGGAACCCGACCCCGCGTCGAGCGGAACGCGGTACAAACGGCGCACGCTGGCGGCCTCGACATACGCCATCTCACCGCTGGCGCTGGCGAAAGCAGGATGGACGCCGTTCACGCTTCCACTCGCCGTGACGGGCTCCGCCACGCCCTGCGGGGTGCCGGAGCCCTCGTCCATGCCTACGCGCCAGATATCGAGGCTCCCCGACCGATCGCTCGAAAAGTAGAGATAGCGGCCGTCAGGCGACCAGACCGGATTCCAGTCGGTTGCCGCATCGTCGGTTACGTTCACAGGCTCGCCTCCGTCGGCCGGCATCGTCCAGATATCCGCGCCTCCTCCGGCACGTGGCCACCAGTACGCCACTTGTCCGCCGTCAGGCGACCACGACGGCTGGAGACCGTTACCCGGCGTGAGCTGGCGGCGAGCACCACTGTCGACGTTGACCGCCCAGATGTTGCTCTCGCTGGTGGCGAGGTTCGGCGAATCGAACACCGAAGCGTCCGCAACCGCGACTTGTGTACCGTCCGGCGACCACGAAGGGTTGAACCCCAGCTCGTCGAGCTTACGTACCGCTCCCGAGGAACGGTCCATGAGGAAAACGCCCCCACCATCCCGCTCGGAGCGGAAGGCGACGCGGGTGCCGTCCGGCGAGAGCGCCGGCTGATAGTCCGCAGCGGCGGAGTCCGCGGTGAGCTCGGTCGGAAACACCTCGCCGTCCCGCAAGGCGAACAGATCCCAATCGACACCGTCGCTGCGGGCGAAAATCATCTCGCTGCCGTCGGCCGTCAGGCTCGGGAACAGTTCCTGCCCCGGATAGAACGTCGCCGACTCCAGAGCCGCCGGCGCCCGCGTAGCCTCGGCCGGCCCCGCACCTCCCCAAAAGAGACCGAGCAGGAAGGCAACAAGCAGCCCTGCGCCCGCAAGGGCGACGACCCCCCACCCCGCCGGCATTTCCGGCAACCTGTCCGACCAGGGAACCTTCGGCGCTTGCTCTTCGGCCGGGGCCGCGGATTCGGCCTGCTGTTCCGTCTGCCGTCCGACGGTGACCTTGCCCTCGACGATTGCTTCCTTGAGACCCTCGAGCTCGGCGAGGATCTCCGCCGCCGACTGATACCGATGCGCTCGATTCTTCTTCAGGCAGCGGGCGATGATGACGGCGAGCTCGCGTGGAAGGTCGGAGCGGATGTCCGTCACCGCATGCGGGATATCCTCCTGAATCGAACGTCCCAGCTCCTCGACGGTCTCGCCCTCGAAGGGCAACTCGCCCGTCGCCGCCTGGTGCAAGAGCACGCCGAGCGAAAAGACCTCTCCGCACGCATCGACTTCCTCCCCCGACCAGCTTTCGGGCGGACGACACGCGGCGACCCGGACTGAAGGAGCCTCCGCGTCCTCCGGCCCGATCGCGAGCACGCGGACATCGTGGTCGTTCGTCACCAGAACGCGGCCCGGGTGCAAGTAACCGTGCAGAAAGCCCCCTCGCTGCAAGGCGTCGATGGCGGTCACCAGGCCCAGGGAAACGCCGAACACGTCTCCGGGCAACAGTCCATCCGCGGGAATGTGCCGATCCAGCGCTTTGGCGCGGGGTCGGGGAACGACCGCCAGGACGGCGCCGTCAGCCTTCGAAACCTCGGTGACAAACAGCAGGCCCGGCTCGTTCAGCGAGGCGATGTTGCGCGCCCGCTCCCTGAGCCGCCTGATGACGGCGTCCTCATCGAAGAACACGGGCAAAGCCCGGATCGCCACCTCGCCGCCGTCGCGCGTATCGATACCGAGATAGAGATCGTCGAGCCCGGCCTCCGAGAAGAATCCGCTGACCTCGTAAGGGCCAAGCAGTGTTTCTGTATTCATAACTGTTTAAGTATGGCCACTGGCGACCCCTGATCGCGAGCCCTTTCTTTGGATAACGTTCGAGGGGGCCGCGTTTCTGGCTTCGGAATTCGGCCATGCCGGACGCCGGCCCGCGATCGGCGTTCGCGGCGATGTTCCGGCGACGTTTCGCGGCAAGACTCGGCGCGTTCGCAGCGAGGTCCGCGCGACCTCCAGCCGGCCCGCGCCGCGGGAACTCGATCGAGTCGCCTGGACCTATGTGTCCGTGCGGGTCGCGCGCTCCGCGGACTTCTTCAACCAGGGCTGGCGCTCGAAATAGCTGCGCGTCTCTTCCACTACCTGGGGCGTAAGCATGATCAGGGCGATCAGGTTGGGCACGATGACGATGGCCAGGAAGATATCGCCGAAGTTCCAGACGACGGCGAGCGGCAACACGGCGCCGACGAAGTTCATACCGACGAATGCAAGCTTGTAGGGCAGCACGGCCTTCTGGCCGAACAGATAGTTGGCGCACCGGTCTCCGTAGTAGCTCCAGGAGATGGCGGTGGAGACCGCGAACAAGAGCACGCAGATCACGACGATCATGTGGCCCCAATCACCGAGGGGCGAGAGCCCCCGGCGAAACGCCTCCATGGTGAGCGGCGCGCCGCTTTCGACAGCCATTCCGAAGAGCGACTCGTGCGTTGTGCCGTTGTCGCCCACGGCGTTGCCGGCGGCGGGAAAGACCGTGCCGCTGAAGGGTTGCGAGAGGCCCTCGTCAACAAAGAGCTGTTGCAGCGCGACATCGTGCCAACCGACACGCGCGCCGGACTCCTGTGCGACGCCGTTGTCGATTCGAAGCTCTCCGGGTGCGTCGACCGACAGATTCACTCCCGCATCGTCGACCATCACGTACACCAGGTCACCGCCGGCAAGGCTGATCTCGGTGGGAACACGGTCATTCCATACGCCGGTGGTGAGAATCACCAAGCCGGTCATGGAGCAAATCACGATGGTGTCGATGAAAGGCTCGAGCAGTGCCACCACGCCTTCCGAAACCGGCTCATCGGTCTTGGCCGCCGCGTGAGCGATGGGCGCCGAGCCCTGCCCCGCCTCGTTGGAAAACAACCCGCGGCGCACACCCCACATCATCGTCACGAGGAAGGCCCCGACGCCTGTGCCGGCGACACCGGCCGTGGGATTGAAGGCTTCGCGGAAGATCAACCCCAGAGCGGGGATGACCTCCCCGGCATTGAAGATCAGGATGACCAGGGCGCCAAAGACGTAGAGGGCAGCCATGGCCGGGGCGAGGATGCCGGTGACCTTACCGATGCGCGTGATGCCGCCGAGGATGACCGCCGCGACGACGACACAGGTGATGAAGCCGCTCGCCCAGGTCGGAACCCCGAAAGTCGTCTGCATGGTGTCGGCCACCGTGTTCGCCTGAATGGCGTTGCCGGTGAGGAACGCGGTAATGCCGAGGAGGAGAGCAAACATCACGGCCATCCACTTCCAGCCCGGCCCGAGGCCCTTTTCGATGTAGTACATCGGCCCGCCGGAGACCGTTCCCTCCCACTTGTGCGGGTCGCGATCGACGCCCTCGATGTTGCGGTACTTCTGCGCCAGCGTCACCTCCGTGTACTTGGTCGCCATGCCCAGCCCGGCTGTGACCCACATCCAGAACAACGCGCCGGGGCCGCCCCAGTGAATGGCGATCGCCACGCCGGCGATGTTGCCGATACCGACCGTGGCCGAGAGCGCCGTGGTCAGCGCCTGGAAGTGGGAGACATCGCCGGGTTCGTCGGGATCGTCGTACGTGCCGGCGGTGACGGCGAATCCGTGCCCGAGCCGGCGAAGCTGGATGAAACCGAGCCGCAGCGTCAGGAACACGCCGGTGCCCAGCAGCAGCAGGACCATGAAGGGAATGGTCTCGTCGCCAACGGCGAAGCCGAGCTGCACGATGTAGCGGTTCCCGAGGTCGGACAGTGTCTGAATGAAGTCCATGCGGCTCCCCTTTACGGCCCCCGGGGGGGGGCGTCGACAGGCGACTAACTGGGGGCAGACTATGCCCTACGGGACAAAGGCTTGTCGAACCACGGCGCTGACTTCCCGGTGGATCGCTTCGCTGGCCGAATGACGCTCCGGCACCTCGTCCACGCGAGATGCGGCCAGGCGCTAGTACCGCTTGAGCGCGGCCATCGGATCGACCTTCGACGCGCGACGCGCCGGCAGATAGCTGGCGATCAACCCCACTCCGGCGACCACCGAGACCGCGGCGACGAAGGTCAGAGGATCAAACGTTTCGATGCCGAAAACGAGGTCGTCGAAGATTCCGGCGACTGCAGCCGCCGCCGCCGCGCCGAGACCGATGCCGACAAACGTGACGGAGCGGGCCCGCCTCAGCACCAGACGAAAAAGGTCTCGGCGCCGAGCCCCCAGCGCCATGCGAATGGCAAGCTCGTGGGCGTGCGTGGCGACGGCAAACGAAAGCACCCCGTAAAGGCCGATGGTCGCAAGAACGAGCGCCGCACCGCTGAACAGATTGAGCAGGTACGCCAGCGAGCGTTCGCGCGACAGCGAATCGTCCAGGAGCGTCGATACCGCCCGGACCTCGTAGACGGGAAGATCCGGATCCAAGGAAGCGACGACCAGCTCCACTTCGGAGATCAGGTCCTTCGGTGCGCCGACCACCGCGACGACACCGTACATCGCGCGCACCGGGCGAGACCGGTAAGGAAAGAACGCTGTCATACGAGCGGCGTCGCCGAGCCCGTAGTGCTTGATGCTATCGACGACACCGACGATCGTGGCCGGAGAGTCGGAGGGGTAGTTGATGATCCATTTGCCGATGGCCTCGTCTACGGACCAAAAGCGCTCGGCAAACGCGCGGTCAACGATCGCGACGCGCGGGTCGGCGCCGTCCTTTTTGTTGAAGTCTCGACCGGCAAGTAACGGAACGCCCATCGTCCGGAAGTATCCCGGCGTGGCGAACTGCTCGTCCGCGACGATGCGGTCGCGATCGCCGGCGGGCTCGTGCCCCTCGACGGAAAAATCGGTCCAGGCATACAGGCCGGTCATCGGAAGCAACGTCACGCCGCCGGCGCTCTCGACGCCGGGTAGATCTGCGAGCCCGTCCCACAAACGATCGAAGAACACCACCCGGGCGGCAGGATCGGCGTACTTCCGGCCGGCGAACGACAAACGGAAGGAGAGCACCGAATCGGCTCGAAATCCCGGATCCACCGCCTGCAGTTTCCCAACGGTGCGCAACAGCAGGCCGGCGCCGACGAGCAGCATTACGGACAACGCGATCTGCGCGATCACCAAGTAGCCGGAGAGACCGCGGCGCCAAACCGACCGGGCCGGCACCGCGGGGCCCGCCTCGGAGAGCACCTCCACGGGGGCTACGCCGGCGGTGCGAAGCGCCGGGCCGACGCCGAACAGCAGGCTCGAGCCGATACAGAGCAAAGCGCCGAAGCCCAGGATTCCGGGGTCTACGGCGACGCTCTGAATGCGAGGAAACCCGGCGGGCGCCAACAGCCGCACGCCCCTCAGGCAAAGCGCGGCGATCAGGAGGCCGGCGACACCGCCGAGCGATGCCAGCACGAGACTCTCGAGCAACGAGCCGATGAACACGCTCCAGCGACGGGCGCCCAGAGCGACGCGAATGGCCAGTTGTCGGCTCTGCGTTGCGGCACGCGTCAGCAGGAGATTGGCGACGTTGACGCAGGCGATCGCCAGCAATAGTCCCGTCGCGCCGAAGAGGATCAGCAGCGGCGTCCGGACGTCACCAACGACCTGCTCCAGAAGCGGCACGACACCGATCCGGTACTCCCTTCCCGGCTCCAGCCCACCCGCGAGGCTGTTCGGATCTTCGGCGAACGCCGCCGCAACCGCCAACAACTCGGCCTCGAGCTTCGGCGCACTCACACGGGGACGCAGCTTTCCCATGACATTGAAGTTCTCCGAGCCGTGGGTCGTCACCTCCGGATCGGACAGCGGCAACGACACCAACACGTCGAAGCGGGCAACGCTCTGGAGCGTGTGTAGAATCGTCGCGTCGAGGAAGAGCTCCGGCAGTACGCCGACCACCTCGAACTCCCGCCCGTCGAGGAGGATCGTCCGTCCGACGACTCGCTCGTCGGCCCCGAAACGCTGCACGAACAGTTGATGGCTCAGCAGCGCTTTCTGATCCGTACCGGGAACGTCGTCTGGCGCGAGCAACGGTCGCCCCAGCGCGGGTGTGATCCCGAGGACGCGGAACAGTGATGAAGAGCACGTCAGAACGCCGACGCGTCGCGGCTTCGAATCCTCGCCCGTGAGCGTCGCTCCGGAGCCGCCGAATACGGCGAGATCCTCGAACACCGCCAGCTCATTCAGGTCGAAGTACTGCGCCGGCGAGAACCAATCCTCCTCGACGCCCACACCGGGTGCACGCTGCCAGAGCATCACGATGCGCTCGTCGTCCGGGAACGGCAAGGGCTCGATGAGCACGCCGCGCACGACGCTGTAGACGGTGGTGGTGGCGCCGATCCCCAACGCCAGCGTCACAATGATCGCTGCGGAATGGGCCGGCGCGCGGAGGAGGCGCTTGGCCAGGTGCGTCACATCGCGCATGGGCGCTCACTTGCCGGGCTGACCTGGGGTGCGACGCTAGAATCGGCGGCAACTATCTTAGTTTACAGGAAGACGCCGAGAGAAACCTCGTCCTCGACGGTGACATTAACTGACACCGCGTGACGGATTGTGGCAGCCGCCTTGCCAAACTCGGATGTGCGGCGCCTGTTCGATAGTTGCTGCCGCTGATCACGGGCGGCGCGGATTGTGCACGCGCGGCGCGCCGCAAGTTGGCAAGGAACTTGCGACAGTTAAGAGGCCGTAGGGATCGATGGGACTTGCGGGTGCGCCCGTGCACACCCCTTGCCGTGCTTTTTCTCGCTCACCCTTAGGAAGCACGCGCCGGGCGCACCCGCCGATCCCTTTTGCCGTGCGAGTAACAGCCTAATAGCGGTCGACCGCTCGGTTTTCCGACGGGCCGGCCCGACAGCAGTCAGTCGTTAAAGGCGTCATCGCACGCGGGTAGCCGCGACAACGGATCTGCGAAGTACTCCCTCCAGCAGTTGCGCTGATCTTCCGTAAGCCTCAACCAGGCGGCCGCAGGGCGGTCCAATGCGCGGTCGAGCTCCTCGGTGAGCCTGTCGAATACATCGGAAGTTCTCAGCACGCCACCCGCACCCCACCAATCACCCAGCGACAAGGTGCCGAACGGACCCTCCACCAGCTTCGTCGTCAGACGGACCCGCCATGAGCACGCGTTCGAGACGCAACTCAAGTTCAGGGCGACGTTGAGGAGCTCCGTATCATCGGTCACGATGCGGGCGTCACGAAACTTGCCGGCGACCAGCACCGTCAACGCGTCGAGAAGTTCCTCTTCTTCGAAATCAAGCCGGCTCGCCTCGCCGGCGATCGCGACCGTGACGTTGAGATTCAAAACACTCTGCTGCGGCGGCACGAGAGCCGCGAGCAGCATGGCTAACCCACTCAAGACGGCAGACATTTGGTGTTCGTCCCTCTTGTCGGTTTGCGAGGCGCCGGCCCTTGAGGGTATCGGGGGCCACTCAAAGGCGTCGGGATCGGGTCGGGCTCAGTCCTTGTGCCCACATGGTACTTCGAAGGCCGGCTTGGTAATCTAACGCCAAGGTTACGAGAGACATGGAGAGTGAGCACCCCCGCCGCTCTCGATCAGGGAGGAATCCGATGAGACAAGCTCGCTCAGTCGTCTATCTTGCTGTCGCGGCGATCGCCCTTTCAGGCCTGGGTTGCGCGCACGTTAACCGCGACGAAATGGTGGCCGAACAAGATGCGCTCCGCGAAGATCTCACCGCCCAGATGCGAGCAGGCGACGATGCCCTCGCCGAGGACGTCGACCGACTCGACTCATCGATCGACGAACTTCGTGCCGACGTGGCCGAGAACAGGGCGCGCCTCGACGCCCTCGACCGAGACATCGAGGAGCTCAGGGCCGAGTTCGGGGCGTCTGTCGAGCGCATGGAAGGCATGATCGCGTTCAGCGTTCCCGTGCACTTCGACTTCGATTCGTCGGTGCTTCGCGACGAGGACAAACCGGTACTCGAGAAATTCGCGCACGTCGTGCGCCAGTACTACGACGACAGCGTCGTTACCGTCGAGGGATTTGCCGATCCCGCCGGCAACCCGGAGTACAACAAGCGACTCGGAGCGCGCCGCGCGGAGGGCGTCAAGAGCTATCTTGTGGAAGTTGCCGAGCTGGACACGCCAATCCGAGCGGTCAGCTACGGCGAAGCTGAAGATCGCCAGATCAATCCGGGCGCCTGGGGCGCTGAGGGAGAAGCCAACCGCCGGGTGGCCCTCGTCATCGACTACAGAAAGCTGGAAAGCGGTTCCTGAGCATCCACGCAGCCGCTAGACTGTTGACGCCCTGACCATTCTCAAACGGCGGAGATGTGCGTGGACGCCGATGCCACGATGACAGCGCCCTCAGGGCTGAAGGAATGCGTCGTCGGCTCCACCGGCGTGGCCTGTCTGTTCGGTTTGGCCGAGTGGGCCCGGATGGGGTTAGGCGCGGGCCTGCTGCAGGCCGACGCTACCAGGGCGCTCGCCGCGGTGATCGCGATGTATTCCGCGGTGGGATTGCTCGTCGGCTCGGTCGTCTGGGTTAGCAGTCGAAAGACAACCAACACGCAGGCCTTTTGCATCGCCGCTCCGCCCGCCGTTTTTCTGGCGGCCGCCGGCAGCTTCCGCAATATCCAGCTCACTCCCTTGCTCTTGGCGGCTTCCGTGGCCCTCGGTTGGGCGGGGTTCCGTCTGGCGTCGGGGATCTTGTCTCGTCTACCGAGGCTGCTTTCGCCGTTACCCTGGTGGTTTGCCTCGGCGGTGGTAGCCGCCGCCGGGCTCGCCGTGTCCGCGCGAAACGCTCCTGATTCTACCGGCGCGATGGTCGCGATCTTCGTAGGACTCTTGTCGATGGGCGCGAGCCTGGCGACAGGGGTCTTCGGTCGGCCGGCTGTGTTCGCCGGCACCCGTGGCCTCATGTTGACCGTCGCAGTTGTCGGACTTGTTTCCGCGCAGCTGGGGCAGAGGTTCCCTGCGGTAAGAACCGATGTTGCTGCTTCGAACACCGGAACGAGTGTTCTCCTGGTGACCATCGATACCCTTCGGGCCGATAGAGTCGGCGCCTACGGTCATGCCGACGCTCGCACGCCGACCATGGACAGCCTGGCTGCCGAAGGAAGCCTGTTTCGAAACGCCGCGACACAGTCCGTTCTTACCGGGCCTTCCCATACCTCGATCTTGACGGGTCTCTTGCCACGGAATCACGGCGTGCTGTTCAACAGGGTCCGTATCTCCGATTCC
Organism: uncultured Acidobacteriota bacterium; assembly: GCA_964430745.1. Classification (GTDB taxonomy): domain Bacteria; phylum Acidobacteriota; class UBA890; order UBA890; family UBA890; genus CBDCGW01. The sequence continues at coordinate 12,810 of CAYSHI010000402.1, forward strand.
GTGGTGACCCTTGCCGACACGCTGCGAGCGGCTGGCTACGCCACCGGCGCCTTCGTCAGCGGCTTCACCACGATCGACAGCTCGGTCGGGCTGCCGTCCCGCTTTCACGAGTTCGACGACAGGCTTACTGACTTTCGGGTCCTCCCACCACGCGTCTACAGAACAGTCTTGTACCGGGCGGTCAGGGTTACTCTCGAGCGCCGCGGGATACAGTTCGAACCGGGTGACCGACCCGCGTCAAAAACGGCGGGCCCTGCGGTTGGATGGCTCGAGCGAAACCAAGGTGCTCCCTTCTTTGCCTGGGTACACTTCTTTGATCCCCACCTTCCTTACGAGGCCCCGGCTGAGTTCTTCAGAGGCGGCTCGTCACCCTACGACGGCCCGGTGAACGGCCGATGGTACGACCTCGCCTTCGCGCAACGCGCCGAGATCGTATCGTCTCCGGAGAACGTCGGTCGAATGCGCGATCTATACGACGCCGAGATCGCGTATGCGGACACCCAGCTGGCGCGAGTCGTTGCGGCGGCCCGGCAAGCCGCGGCTGGGAACGACTTGGTCGTCGTGATCACTTCCGACCACGGGGAGTCGATGGGTGAACACGACCTGCATTGGCGGCGTGACCTCTACGACCCGACGTTGCTGGTGCCCTTGGTCATCGTGGCGCCAGGCAGCGCCGGCGAGCAACGACCTGAGGTGATCGAACAGGTTCGGCTCATCGACGTGGCTCCCACAATCCTCGACCTTCTCCACGTCGAGTCACCGGTCCCTGCGGATGGGCGAAGCCTGGTTCCTCTGATGCATTCGCCGGAAGAGGCAGCAGAGACGCCTCCAGCGTATAGCGCCATATACAAGGAGCCTCGCCAGCTTGCGCGTGAACGGTTCTCTATTCGCACCTCCGGGTGGAAGCTCATTCAGGGGACCCCTGGCTGGAGCACTGATTCGGACTTGTCCAGCTTTGGGCCAACGTTCGAGCTCTTCGACCTCGAAAGTGACCCCGACGAAATCGAGAATCTGTTCCCAACTCCGGCCACACTTGTCGAGGAGTTGCGGGCGGAGCTCGACGCTTACTTCCTACCGCCCGGCGCAGCGGCACCTACCCTCACTCCCGAGGAACTGTCGCGGTTACGCAGCTTGGGATACATCCGCTGACAGCGGCAGGCCGGCAACGCCGAATTCTCGTAGGGCACGGCGCCGTCGCGGACCAATGGCTGCTCAGTCAAAGGCCTCGGGGCCGGCCAAGAGTTCCTTTACCGTCGACTCCAACTCCTCGAAGTTGATGGGCTTCGCGAGGAAGCGGGCTCCCAGGAGCTTCGCGTCGCGCACCATGGTGGCGTACGACCCGCCGGATATGACCACCACGGGGGTGCCCATACCTTCTGCCCGCATGCGGTACAGGACGTCGAGACCGCTCTGTTTCGGCATGTACACATCGAGAAGAATCAGGTCGGGACTGCTCTCGAAGATGGCGCTCAACGCCGCCTCGCCGTCCTCGGCGTACAGGACGACATAGCCTTGGAAGGTCATCATCCTGCCGAGCACCTCGCGCACCGCCGGATCGTTGTCGGCGATGAGAATCGTCGGTTTTTCTTCTTCCGGAGGCGACTGCGGCTGTGTGTCCGTGTTCTTGGCGGAGCGGAAGTCGTCGAAGAACTCGGTGTTCCGCGCCTTGGCCTCGGCAAGGCGCGCGTAGAGCCTGTCGACCTCACCGGGGTCTCCCGATCTCTCGTAGTGCCGAACCAGGAAGTTGAGCGTCGTGGGCCGGGTCCAACCCTTGTCGACCAGCCCCTCCCATATCGACACCGCTTGTTCGACATCTCCCTGCTCATACAACGCCAACGCGAGATACTGCTCTGCCGACCCGCCGCGCTCAGCTTCGTCGATGTTGCGATACGTCTCGACCGCCTCGGTCAGATCTTCGATGGCCGACAGGAAAAGTCCGCGCTCGAGGTGCCGGAGCCCCTTGCGCTCCGCACTCTGGGCTCGGCGCAGAAGGGCCGCCGCGTTTCGCCTGAATACGTCGCCGGCTTCGGACGAGGGGTCGCCGCCGGAATGATCAGGCATCGTTGGAGCTCTTCATGTCATCAGCGCCTTTGCGAGTCTCTTCGGACTTCAACACGGCGAGCAAACGGGGTGACGGGAGAGAGGGGAAGCGACCCGACCTTCGATCAGCCATTGAACATTGTTCGCGGATCCGGAAACGGCCGTTCGGCGACTGCGGTCGCCGTAGCGTCCAGATCGTGATCTTAGCGCATCGAGTTTCTCGGGACCGACCATTGTAGGGCTCGCGCGCGCGGCGTCGCCTCGGACCGGCAACCGCACTTGGCGACCTCTCGGCGGACAGAAACGCACGTCGCGATGAAACGAGATGCAAAGTGTGCCAACCTTGGCCGGCTTCGCGGCAGAGTCGATAGCCAGTGACCCTGCGGTACGTCGGGCGAAGCCATGGTGCCTGAAAAGTTCATGTGCGTCAGGAAGTGCCACTAGTATGTTTTATTGTTCATTATTACTCATGCACATGCTTCAATATCCCCAGCAATGGTTACACTAGGTTATTAGTCCTTTGTAACGCAACAAATCTCGGATTTTCTGCGACCGATCGGTTATTAGGAACGAGATGAGTTACTCGCCCACAGACCCAGCCGCCCTGTTGCCAGCCCACTCGGAGTCTGACCGACGAGCTTACGACCGCTTCTCGGTGTCGAGCGGCCAGCTTGTCGCCGAGGTCGGCGCCGAGGGCCACGATGCAACCCGAGCGCGCGTGCACGACATCAGTCGTGGTGGGGTCAGACTCGGCATTGACGAGGTCGAGGATTGGGCGGGTACCAACCATTGCATCATCCGATTCCTCGACAAGACCCATCGCGTCCGGCCGGCCGCGATACGGGGAAAGGTCCGGCGAACAGGCAAGGATTGCGACGACTCCTTTGTCGCCATCGAGTTCGCCGAACCACTCGACGAGCTGACGCTCTCCGTCTGACACGCACGAATCCACCCGCCAACCCGGTGGAATCGCTTCGCTGCCAGGTTCTGATCCGGTAGATTTGAACCATTGTCCTCGGAAACGACGGACCAACTGCGCTCGCCGCTGGCTCCTCTGGAAGACTCCAATGTTCCCCGTGCTTTCATTCATCGATCGTCATGCGACACGGGTCATCGTGGGCGGCGCGACGATGCTGATCATCGGCAACGTCGTGGGGATCCTGGTGCCGGCCGGTCTGGGATGGGACTTCTCCAACTTCTACGACACCGGGAGCCGCGTCCTCGCCGAGCAGGGAACCACCCTTTACGATTCCGGCCCGCTGATCGGCGGCAAGCCCTCGCTCGGGACAATGGCTTTCTGGGGCACGCCGCTGTCGGCGCTTCTGTTTGCCCCGATGGCGCTGCTGGAACCCCGTACGGCACTCCTCGTGTTCAAGGTTCAGAACGCGCTGATGCTCTCGCTCGCCGCGTGGCTGGTATTCGCTTTCTACGAGCCACGACGCGACCCGGACCGCCTGTCTTTTCCCACATACGGCGCCGTCTTCGTCGTTCTCTTGCTACTTTTCCAGCCCATGTGGACGGTGTACCGGGTCGGCGGCCAGACAACACCGACAGTGCTCGTCCTCCTGATCGGATCCCTGATACTGCACGTGAACGGCAAGGCGTTCGCGGCCGCGCTGTTGTTCGCCTTTGCCGTCGTCATCAAGCCGTTTCTGGCGCCCGGGTTCGCGCTCCTGGCGCTGACCTCCGGTTCGCGGTTCTTCGCTTACGCCGCTGCCTGCGGCATCGGCTTCGCGGGAATGTCCATCGGGATCTTCGGATGGCCTCTGCACGAGCAGTTCCTCGCCCGCGCCCGCGAAGGCGGAATGTTCATGGCAATCTGGGGCAGCGGGCTGATCCTCCCTCTCGACAGCTTCATTCTGCTGCTGGAAGAGACCACGGGACTACCCGACCTTGCCGTGTGGAGAAACCTCGGGGTAGCCGCGATCAAAGTCGTCGCGCTTGCGGTTACCGTGCGCGTCCTCTGGGCCGGACGCGCGATCGAGCCGACACAGGCTCGCAGGCACTTGAATTTCCTGTGCGCGTTGGTCTTCGCTCTCTTCGTCTCGTCCGCTGTCTGGGAACATTATCTGGCGTTCCTGCTGCCCCTCGTCACGCTCTGGGTGGTGCGCTTCGTGGCTACCGGCCGAGAACCCGCCCGTCTCGTCACGCTGCTGGTGTGTTTGCTGCCGGCGCAGAGCCTGATTCTGCTCCTGGCCCTCCGCAGCCTGACCCCGGTTCCGTCTGCAGTCGACCTCATCGGGAGCTTGGTGCGCGCGGCGCCGCTCTGGATCATCATGTGGATCCTGTGGAAATATCGCGCAGAGGTGGTATCTGCATTCGGAGAAGCGGAGCAATTCGCCGAGAGCACGACGGCCCAAGCTCCGACCTACGCCCAAGAGGCGACGTGACGACTCACTCGACAGGTTCTGATCGAACGGCCCACCGGGTCAACGTCGTGCTGTTCACCGGCGGGCGGGGATCCACGGTGCTGGCACGCGAGCTTGTCACCCACGACCGCATCGACCTCACGCTGGTAATCAACGGGTACGACGACGGCAAATCTACGGGAGAGGTTCGACGTTTTCTGGGTGATGCCCTCGGGCCCTCCGACTTTCGCAAGAACGCCGCCCGGCTCGCCTCTCTCAAGGGAACCGCTTCGACGGCGCTGATCGATCTCCTCGACACGCGCTTGCCCGTCGGATGCGACGAAGAAAGCGCGCTCACGGTGCTGCGGGCTGCCGCTGACCCGACTGCCCAGTCCGCTCCCGGTGACGCGGACATAGCGAGGCTGCTCGACGACCTTCATGACGATGAGCGCCGGCGACTCGCCACCGAGGCCGGCGCCTTTCTGGAGCTGTGGTCGAGGTCCGAGAAACGATTCACCTTTGCTGATTGTGCGCTCGGCAACCTCGCGTTCGCCGGCGCCTACTACCGGTGCGGCCGCGAGTTCAACCGCACCGTCGAGGTCTATTCGGAGTTGCTCGGCCTGCCTTCGGACATGATTCAGAACGTCACCGACGGCGCCAACGCGATCCTCGTGGCGCTGACCTCGGGCGGCAGACTCCTGCGTTCGGAAGCCGAAATCGTCGATGAGGCGAAACCTCGGCGCGTCGAGGATCTGTTCCTGATCGACTCACCGGTGACCGATGAAGACGGCGCGTCACTCGAGGGTGCCGAGCCGGAAACGATCTGCGCGTTTCTGGCGACGCGGGCGGCCCCGATCAGAGCTAACCCTGTGGTCTTGGAGCGCTTGGCCTCAGCCGATCTGGTCATCTATTCGGCGGGGACCCAGAACTCGAGCTTGTTGCCTTCGTATCTGACGCCGGGTGTCGGGGAGGCAATCGCCGGGAACCTCGGCGCCCTGAAGCTGCTGATCACCAACATCCATGAAGACGCGGAGATTCCCGACCTCAGCGCCGTCCAACTCATCGACCGCGCCGTGTTTCATCTTCAGCGCCGCGGCGAGCTGGCCACTCCGGCTCCCTGGCTCATCACGCATTACATGCTCAACGACCCCGCGTCCCGCGAAGCCAGCCGCCCGTATGTGCCGCTGGGCTCCGTGGAGGCACTCGAGGACCCGAGGCTGGTGCGCATCGGCCACTACGAGGACGGCGTGTCGGGCCGGCACAACGCGGAGAAGGTGTTGACGCCCTACCTGCGCCGACTACTGGACATCCGCCCGCCGCAGCGTGTCACGGTGGCGCTGCTGGAGACCGAGTCGCTCAACAAGCTCAGCCAGACCATCCTCGAAGCCCTGCGGGCAGGGATCGGACAGATGGGCCTCGAGTGGCGCTTCGTCTACCACAGCCCCCGGACGCTCGACGCCCACATCACCGACGAGCTGCCGGTGGAGTTGCAGAACGTCCACGACAACGGACGCGACGCTGCCACGGCTTTCCGCGAAGCGCTGCAATCGCGCGACACCGACTACGTGATCCTGTTCGACTCTTCGAGCATGTATCGTGGAGAAGACCTCGCCAGCATCGGTGTGAACCTGGAGCCCGGCCGGCTCGCCTCGGTCTGGGGCAGCCGCCGGCTTTCGGTGCGCGATATCCGAGAGTCCTACCGGACCCGCTTTCGCAACCGCCGCTGGTTCGGCGCCATCAGCTACCTGGGGAGCCATATGCTCGGCGTCCTTTACCTGCTGTTGTACGGCCGCTATATCTCCGACACGCTCACCGGCGTGCGCGCGGTCAAGGCTCGATACGTGCGCCACTGGCCGATCGATGTGACCGACGGGAAGGTCAATCAACTCCTGCTGGGGAGGGTGCTACGCGACCACGGAGAGACGTTGGAGACGCCGGTGCAGTTTCTGCCGTTGTCCCCGGGGCAGGTTCGGCGCATCACGATAAAGGACGGCGTGCAGTCGCTCATGAGCATCCTGTCAATGCGTCTGCGCCGGAACCCCAACATTTCAGAGCAAGATGACGGCGACGAAGCCCACTCGAGGTCGTCGCTCGGCCGCGTAACGTGAAATCGATGTCGTTCTCTGGCGTTGCATCCAACGTATCTCTGGTGGTGTTCGATATGGACGGCGTGCTCGTCGACACGACACCCTGCCACCGGCGCGCCTACGAATCGCTGTGGAACCACCTGGGAATAGCCGGACCCGCATACGAAGCCATCGCCGGGCGGCGGACGGTGGACGTGGTGCGCGAGTTCGCCGCCGAGCAGGTGTCGACGGATTCGCAGATCGAGCAACTCGTCGACCTCAAACAGGAAGCAGCCCGCGCCCTCCTCGCGTCCGAGCCAATCGTGTTCGACGATTCCGAAAGAACGGTGCGCCGCCTGGCGGATTCCGGCTTCGCACTGGCATTGGGGACCGGCGCGTCTCGCCGCGGCGTTTCGATCGTCCTCGACCGCCTCGCATGCGCGTCGCTCTTCGAAGCGATCGTCACCGCCGACGACGTCTCACGGGGCAAGCCGGACCCCGAGGTGTTCGAGCGAGCGTGCACCCTCAGCGGCCACGACCCGGAAGAAGCGCTGGTGATTGAAGACAGCTTCCAGGGCATCGAAGCAGGGCTGTCGGCGGGCTGCTACGTCGTTGCGGTGCGCTCGAAGATCGATCACGCGGCGCAGCGCTTTCTGGGTACGTTCCCCAACCTCGACGAGACCGTGGATGCGTTGACAGGCGCCAGGGAGGCGATGTGACCGGAGTGACCCTGATTATCCCCGCAGCGGGCATGGGGCGACGACTCGGCGGAAACGACCCCAAGGTCCTGGCACCGGTCGACGGGCGTCCGATGATTGATCACCTGATCGGACTGTACGACCAGCACGTCGATTCGTATCACGTCGTGGTTCATCCGACAGCGGCCGAACGTGTTACTCGTCACCTCGATGCGCTCGAGCGTCCGGTGTCTTTCTACGCGCAGGAACAGCCGACCGGGATGCTCGACGCGATCTTGCTGCCTGCTCCCGGTGTCGCCCGCGGAGACGCTGCCACCGTGTGGATAACCTGGTGCGACCAGATAGGAATCCGCCCCGATACCCTGACCAGGTTGCGTGAGCTGACCACGCAGGAAAACCCGGCTTCGCTCACCTTGCCGACCTGCAGTCAGGAAGAGCCGTACATTCACTTCGAACGCGCCGCAGACCGAACCATCACCGCGGTTCTCCAGCGACGGGAGGCCGACGTCATGCCGGACATCGGAGAAAGCGATGCGGGACTTTTCGCCCTCGCCCGCGACGCCTACTTGACCCATCTGCCGGATTTCGCTCGCGGCGCCGGATCCAGCGCCGTCACCGAAGAGCGCAACTTCTTGCCGTTCGTACCCTGGCTTGCATCGCGGCAGACGGTCAGTACCTTCCCCGTGACCGACGCCATGGAGGCCGTCGGGGTGAACACACCGGAAGAGCGCCTGGCCATGGAAGACTACTTGCGCCACCGAGCAAGCGACGAGCCTCGGTCATGAGCCTGCTCTCGGTCGTCGTGCCCGCGTACAACGAGGAGCGGTTCATCGGCGAGCTGCTGGAGCGCGTACGGGCCGTCGATCTGAGCCGCTTCGGCCTCGACACCGAGGTCATCGTCGTCGACGACGGCTCGGCCGACGAAACCGTACGAATCGCTCGCGGCGTCGAGGGGATCCAGGTGTTGGAATCGGACCGGAACCACGGCAAAGGGCACGCCGTACGCATGGGCATCGAGGCGGCTAAGGGCGACTACATCATGATTCAGGACGCCGACCTCGAGTACGACCCTCGAGACTACGTGCCGATGCTGGACTGCCTGCTCGGACGACCGGCGGACGCGGTGTACGGCAGCCGTTACATGAAGGCTCCGAGTGGAGCCGACGCAACGCTTTCGGGAGGAAGGGCCCCCGGGCAATCGGTGTCGGCGTATCTGGGCGGGCGCGCGTTGAGCATCGTCGGACTGCTGTTTACCGGCCGCTACCTTACCGACACGGTGACCGCGCTCAAGTTGTTCCGACGGGAGATGATCGTTCCGGTGCATCTGGAAACCGACGGCTTCGAGCTCGATCACGAGATCTCGGCGAAGCTGCTGGCGGCCGGCCGCGACATCCGCGAGGTCCCCATCCACTATGCGCCGAGATCGAAGGCGGAGGGAAAGAAGATCGGATTCAGTGACTGGGTAACCGCCGTGCGAACATTCGCCAAATACCGTAATGGCTGACTTCGAACCGGACGGGGCGCATGTACGCTGAACAGCATGTTCTTGGACGTCAGATCGAGTATCACTGGGTACCTCGGCACCCAGCAAAACAGATTCATCGGGTGACACTATGGATTTGGTGAGCAAGTACGTGGTTGGCCTCGGAAGACGCCTCGCTGGGCATTGGAGGCCACAAGGTGTCGGCGTGTTGATGATCGGCGCGGTAATAGCGTGCTCCGGGAGCGACGCGATCCCGGATCCAGAGTCGCTCCCGCCACCATTTCCCCAAAGCGTGGCAATCGAGATGGCCTATTCGACCTATTGGGGTTCTGGCGGTGCGAATCTCCGCGCCACGGTGGCCGACAACAGCGGAAATGTCTACCTCGCCGGGGGTACCGCGAGCGCCGACTGGCCCACGACTCTCGGCCCAGCTCACCAGGGAGATACCGATGTGACAGTAGGCAAGTTCGACGCCGACGGCAGGCTCGTGTGGGCCCGGCTGCTGGGTGGCTCGAGCGAGGACTACGCGTACGTGGCTGCGGTAAACGATGTGGGTGAGCTCTACATCGGCGGCAGGGCAGGTCGCGGTTTTCCCACCACCGACGGAGCCTTCGAGCGCAGTTTCGGGGGCGGAATCGGGGGCGGCCCGCATCGGCCTACAGACGGTTTCGTGACGAAATTCTCGGCGGACGGCGAAGTGGCTTGGTCAACCTACTTGGGCGGCGAGGGCGACGAGAACGTGCGCGCAATCCACCTCTTGCCGAACGGCCAGGTGATCGTAGGCGGCGGCAACACGACCGCGGCCGACTTGCCGACGGACCGAGGTCGTCTTCCCGGGCCCGTACTCAAGCCCTCTCCTGGTGGTGCCAGGGATGCCTGGGTTGCCCAGTTGGCCGCCGACGGCGGAAGCATCGACTTTCTCACGTACTTCGGACCGAACGACGACCCCGGCGGAGACGAGACCATCCGGGGGTTGGGCGTCGACGCGTCAGGGAACATCTGGATCGGAGGAACCACCCTCGGGAGCGACCTCCAAACCACGCCGGACGCGTTTCAGCGGACCCGCGGGGGCCCCAAGGGAACCTCAGAAGCGTATGTCGCCAAACTGTCCCCTGATGGGCGCCGCTTGGTCTACTTCTCTTGGCTGGGGGGAAGCGGCCCGGACGAGGTCGAGACGGAGAGCGTTTCGGATTCGGAAGGCAACTTCTACCTGGCGGGTTCGACCGGATCCGAGGACTTCCCGGTCTCTGCCGGAGCGTTTCAGAGCGAGCTGAAAGGCCGTCGCAGCAACGGAGGATTCAGCGACGGCTACGTCGCCAAAGTGACATTTGACGGCCGCCTCGCATTCGCGACTCTGTTCGGTGGTTCGACTGTCGGCCCCGAAGCACTGTTCGGCCCGGTGGTGGACCAAGCGGGAAACGTCTGGGCCACCGGGCGGTTTCGATCGTGGGATACGCCGATAACCGTGGACGCTCTGCAACCGCGCAAGGCGGGACCCTCGGACTCACAGGATGCAGTGCTGGTCGGGTTTTCTCCTGACGGAACCACACTCCTGTACGCCTCCTTCCTCGGCGGCAGCCGCACCGACCACGGTCGTCATCTGGCAATCCACCCGGATGGCACATCGATTTATGTCGTCGGCGAGACCGGATCTACGGATTTCCCGGTTGCAGAGGCGTGGAGCACCAATCCATCCGGTGCGTTCCTGTCCGCCTTTCGCGTAGTCCAACCTGGGTCCACAGATCTCCGGTGAGCGCTCCGGGCACCACGACTGAGCGGGAGTCCGACCCATTGCGAGTCGGAGAGATGCTGGCGCAGCCATTTGGCGTCGGGTTGCTGGCAGGCGGAATCTTCGGCATCGCGGACATCATCGTTCACACGAGTCAGTCGTTTCCCAGAGACATCTTCTACGCCGTGGCCATGGCTGCTCCGCCGGCGGCCGTCGCGCTCCTGGTCGTGTGCATCCCTCTTGCCGGCGCGGCGTGGCTCTCGAGTGGTCGCCCGGAGCGCGCTTCTTGGTTCGCTCTCGTGAGCGCGGTGTCCTCCGTCGGACTGATCTCCGCTGTGCTGCTACTCACGAACGTCGGCATTCCCGGCCGGTGGAAGTTCGTGACGCTGAGCGCGTCCATGATCGCCGCCGTCACGCTTTCCCTCGTCCTGAAGCGCACGCGATCTCTCGGATTACCCGGCGTCGGGCTGATATGGACGCTGACGACCTTGATGACCCTCATCATCGGCTCGAGCGTAATGCTCTATTTGGAGGTGCTCGGTTGGCCGCGGATCATTGCCATGGTTCCGTTCGCGATTGGCTCGAGCTTCGTCGGTTTCGCTTTTTTCCGGGGCCGCGCCGGTTGGTCAACGGTGGCGGCATTGGCGCTCGTCGGCGTCGTCCTGTTCGGCGTGGGAGATCCCCCCATCCCCGGCCCTGAACGAATAACGCCGACTGATGGCCGGCCCAACATAGTCATCATCGTGCTCGACACGACGCGCGTCGACCACCTCGGCGCTTATGGTGACGACCGCAACCTGACGCCGCGTCTCGATGAGCTCGCGGCGGACGCCGTCATCTACGAAACCGCGTACAGTACGACTCACTGGACGGTGCCCTCTCACGCGTCGTTGTTCACCGGGCTTCACCCTGTCACTCACGGCGCCACTCGCCTCGATCGGCTCAGGTTGGAGGACCGCTTCGACACTCTCGCCGAGTTGGTGAAAGCGGAGGGGTATGCCACGGCGGCTCTCTATTCGAACATTTGGCTCGAGCAATCGAACCTGCTGCAGGGGTTCGACACGACGGTCTACCTGGATCGGAACTACATCGGTCTCTGGTTATTGCCGCTGGCCTCGGCGCTCGGGGCCCCGGCCCACTGGATCGACAAGGGGGGCGCGCGCAGTGAGCGTGAGTTGGCTGAGTGGCTCTCCGAAGATCGCCCCGTCGACGCCCCATTCTTCCTCTTCGTCAACCTATTGGAGGCCCACTCGCCCTACGTTGCTCCGCGAGGTCATCGCGAGGACTTCCTTCCGGAAGGCGTCGGTTTCCTCCGCGCCGGGGATTTCGCGCGCGAATTCCAACCCGCCGACTGGCACCTCACCGCAGCGGAGGACCCCGAAGCAGAAGCCATTATCCCCGCGATGTACGCTGCCGAAGTGCGGTATCAGGATACTGTGCTCGGCCGCATTTTCGACCTGCTGGGCGAGGCCACCGACTCCGACCGCAATCTGATCTTCATAACCGGTGACCATGGAGAGAATCTGCACGACGCTTACCGATGGGGCCACGAGTTCGAGATCAACGAGAATCTGGTCCGAGTGCCGCTCATCGTGCGCTATCCAGAGTCCGGCGTCGCCCCACAGAGGGTCGAGGGGCTCTCCCAACTCACCGACATCCTGCCGACGGTGTTCGACGCGCTGGGTCGACCTCTTCCGGTTGCCGAAGCAACCGGACGCAGCCTGAATCCCGCGGCGTTCCGTCCGTGGAACGAGATCGCACTGCACGGTGCTCCGGAGTTCGCGTCCCTCGGCGCCATCTACGGCCGCAAGCAACTCACCGAACCGCAGCTTTGGCGCTTCATGGCGCACAAGCGCGCGCTTCGAACGGGCCCATACAAGTATGTGTGGTCTTCCGACGGTCACGACGCGCTGTACGTCGTCGACGACGACCCGCTGGAGTTGGATAACCGCATCGAGAATCTCCCGGACATTGCCCTCGAGCTACGGGCCAGACTGATGGCGTGGTGGGAGGCACAACCCGTCTTCGTGCCCACCGAGGAGCCCGACGACGAGGGGCCGATGAGCGAGGATCTCCTCCGACAGCTTCGCTCGCTGGGTTACATCCGGTGAACGAAGCGAGCAGTGAGGCCGAACGCCGGTTCACATTCGCGGTAATGGCGTTCTGCGGGCTGCTCCTGGCGCCGACGCTTTCCTACCGCATGGGACTCGACCAGGGGTCGTTCGCGTACCTGGCCGCAGAGATCGTGGACGGCCGATGGCCGTACATCGACACCTGGGACCACCAATTCCCGGGCCTGATGGTTCTGAACGCGGTTGAAATCTTCGCCTTCGGCAAGTCCGTCGCGATGTTCCGAGCGTTCGATTGGCTCTGTCAAATGGCTTGCGTCTACCTGATCTTCTCGATCACCCGGAGGCTGACCGATCGCACGGGAGGGTATGTCGCGGCGTTCGTCTATTGCCTGATCTATCAAGGCTACGGCCCGTGGAACACCGCCCAGCGCGAGGGATTCGCCATGCTTTTCGTGCTCTGGGGCTTCTGGCTATACCTCACAGCCGACCGCCGCCGCCCGATCAGCACGGCAGTGGGCATCGGCCTGGGATTGGGATTCGCCGTGACGTTCAAGCCGACAATGCTCGCCCTGAGCACCCTCTACGCGCCGCTGTTGCTCCGCCTGGACCGCAAGACGATCAGAGTCGCCGCGGCCGGCTTCGGCGCGCTATTGGTGCCGCCGGGATTGATGTTGCTCACGCTCTGGCTGAACGGCGCGTTGATCGATTTCTACGAAGCGAATATCGCGTTTCAAGCCCAGGTCTACGTACCCCTGTCGCGAGGAGACGCACCGCTGCTTTCCTTCTGGCTGTCGAAGGTACAGAGACTGGGACTCCAGACGGTTGCCGTGGTGCTGGGCTATGTTCCGTTTCTGTTCTGGGGTCGCTCGCTGCGCGAACGGTGGATGCTGTACTCGGGCTACCTCGGCGCGGTGTACGCGGTGTTCGCGCAAGGGACGTTTGCCGGCTATCACTACATCCCCGGACTGGCCTTGGGCGCCGCGCTGATCGGAACGATGTTCTCTCTGGGCACCTGGCTGGTGCTGCGGGACGCCCGCCTGACCGTCGGCGGATTCACCATCGCACAGCGCATGCTGGCCGCACACCTGCTCGCGCTTGGGGCCATCTCCATGTACGTTCGCGCCGACTCCGTCCGCAACCTCGTTACGCTCCAGTTTCTGCAGCGGCCCGCACCCGGCGAGTTCCGCAACCAGAACGTCTTCGACTTCACCGAGAGCTGGGACGTCGCCGAGTACATTCGCGAGCACACCGACCCCGCGGACAGCATTCAGGTGTGGGGGCACGAGTCACTTGTCTACTACCTTGCGGATCGCGACGCGGCGAGCCGATTCCAGACGTCGAATCCACTCGTGGCTCGCGCTCCGGGGCGAGAATTGACGTCGATGCAGCTTCGCTGGAGGGACGAATTCATGCGTGACATGCACGAAGCGCGGCCCCGCTACATCGCCGTGGTTCGAGACGATGACTGGTGGTGGGCCCCCGATCAGCGAACCTCTGAACAGCTTCTCGATGACTTCCCGCGTTGGAAGCGATTCATACTCGACCGATACACGGTTGAAGCCGAGATCGGCCGGTTTCTCGTGTACCGCGAACGGTGAAGACCCCGATGAGCACCAACGAGGCTCGAGTTCGAAACGGCTCAAAAAGGCGGCGACCGAGCGCCCTCGAGGTCCTGACGCTGGCGGTGGCGGTGGCGGTCAGCTTGATCGCCGTCGAGCTCGGGCTCAGGGTGGCCGACCGACTCGGCTGGACGGCAATCTGGGCCAACCTGCGGGAAGCGCGCACCGCATCCATCTGGATACCTTCCGAAAACCCCGACCTCATCTATCGACACCGCCCGGGCTACATCAAAGAGGGAACGCGTTACACGGATCGTCACGGTATTCTGCGTGAGACCGACGCCGCACAGACGCCGGACGCGGACACGACGCGGATCGTTCTCATCGGCGACTCCGTGGCGGCGAGCATCTACCTGCCGTACGAACAGCGTTTCTCCGCTCTGCTCGAGGGCGCGCTTTCCGCACGGGACGAGTCGCGCCGGCCGTTCGAAGTCCTCAATTTCTCGACCAACGGGTACAGCGCGACGCAGGAAGCCACGCTGCTCGAGGTCTCGGCCGGGGACTTCAATCCCGACCTTCTGATGGTGCAGTTCTGCATGAACGACTTCCGTCCAACTCGGTTTCCAACGCGTTGGTTTGAACCGCACCCGAGCTCGTACATCCTGACCGCAGCGAAGTATCTGTTCGACCGCCGGCTTCTCGACGGTTACCCGGATGCGGCCTACTGGGAGAGGGAATTCCAAACCGATCAGGCGGGTTGGGACTTGCTCTCCGATGGATTCGATCGGATCCGGCGATACGCGGAGGCCCGTGACGTTCCCGTATTCCTCGTCATCTTCCCGCTGCTTTCACAAGAAGGATGGTACGAAGGCGCGGCAACACAGCGGCATTCACAGGTCCGGGAGTTGGCTCTTTCGCATGATTTCGAAGTCTTCGACCTGCTGCCGCGTCTCGCAGAGAGCCAGGTGGACTCGCTGCAGGTGAACCCATGGGACACCTATCATCTGAACGCGGAAGGCCATCAGATCGCCGCCGAGGCGATTGCGGACGCAATCTGGGAACTCGACCCACAGTGGCGCCTCCCGCGCCATTGAGCCCCTGAAGCACAAAGAGTCTCGGCGCCGGCTATCTCCGCCTGGTTGATGGGCGGATCGTCTTCTCGTGCCTGCCGGATTCGTGACGGCCTCCGAAGGCGTTCGCAAACGCCCGCTGCTCGTGGCACGATTCCGGCCACATGAGAGTCGCGGTCATCGGCGCGGGCATCATCGGGAGGCTCCGTGCCCAGGCAATCCGGCAAGGCACCAACGCTGAACTCGTCGGCGTGATGGATCCCGTGCGCGAGAACGCCGAGGAAGCTGCGAAGGGCAGCTCCGCCACGATCGCCACCGGGTTGGACGAGGTGCTCGATCTCGATCCCGACGCTGTGGTCATCTCCTCGCCGGTGCACT
This sequence comes from uncultured Acidobacteriota bacterium, assembly GCA_964430745.1. GTDB lineage: Bacteria > Acidobacteriota > UBA890 > UBA890 > UBA890 > CBDCGW01. The sequence continues at coordinate 28,253 of CAYSHI010000402.1, forward strand.
ATCACGAAGAAGCCGTTGTCGGGGCGCTCGAACGAGGTGCCCACGTGTTGTGCGAAAAGCCTCTTTCCAACACGGTCGCTTCGTGCCGCAGAATCGTGGATTCAGCCGTATCCAACGACCGCGTGCTCGCGGTCGGCTTCAACCACCGCTATTACCCCTCGATCAAGTACATCCGGTCGGTGCTCGAGGCAGGCACGATCGGGGACCTGGATCACGTCCGCGTCTTTGGCGGCCATGACGGACTCGGAAACTTTCGCGCCGACTGGCAATACAAGGCTCCGGAGTCCGGCGGCGGCGCGATGATGGATGTCGGTATCCATATGACCGACCTGGCCCGCCACCTGGTCGGGGAGATCACACAGGTATATGGCATCCAGTCCAACCGCATCTGGAAGGTCGATGGATCCGAGGACAACGCTGTTGCCGTCTTCCAGACCGAAGGCGGGGTCCCGATCGCATACGAAGCCACTTGGTCCGAATGGAAGGGGTACCGCTTCTATGTCGAAGTGTACGGTGACAAGGGAATGGTACGCGGCTACTACGCGCCCATGTTCAACCTCCTCGTGACCCAGACCGAGCCGGGAGGACCACGCGCCACCAAACGCCTGTTCTACCCGCAGATCATCCTCCGCGAAAAGCTCAAGAGCTGGACATCGACCGCGCTTATCAGCTTCGCGGACGAGCTTCGCGACTTCTCGGCAATGATATCGGGGGCAGAGAATGTGCCACTGGCAACCGGCTTTGACGGGCTGAGGGCTGTCGAGGTCGCCGAGGCCGTGCGTCGAAGCTCTCAGACGGGTGAGCCCGTGGCATCGATGTCGGTGCCGCGTTCCGATGCCTGACTCCGGGTCCTCCGGGCGGCGCCCCGTCGAGACGACGGCGACAACAGGCCCCCCGAATCCGAGGCTGTCCGTCGTCGTGACGATCGTCGACGGGCCTGCCGCGTTGCGGGGATGCCTCGGGGCGCTGGAGAAACAGAGGAACGCCCCGACGCTCCAGATCCTGGTGCCATTCGACGACTCAGTCTCCGAGGTCGCGGCCCTCACGAGTGAGTTTCCTGAGGTGCAATTCATCTCGATGGGAGCGATAGCGACGGAACGTCCGGCTGCGTCCGCGGCGGGGCAGCACGAGTTGTTCGACCGTCGTCGATCCGCAGGCTTGTCCGAAACCGACGGCGATCTCGTGGCGATCATCGAAGACAGGGGCGTGCCTGAATCGGATTGGGCGGCAGTGTTCGTCAGCCTGCATGAAGAGCACGCGGACCTCGTGATCGGAGGAGCGATCGAGAACGGCGTCGACAAACTGGTGAACTGGGCTGTCTACTTCTGCGATTTCGGACGCTATCAGCTGCCCTTCACGTTCGGCCCGAGGGACTATGTCTCAGATGTGAACATCTGTTACAAGCGCGACGCGGTGGAGCGCACCGAGGCGCTCTGGCGCGGCAGGTATCACGAGACCACGGTGCACTGGGAACTGCAGAGACAGGGTTGTGTTCTACAACTCTCGCCTACACCCGCCGTCTACCAGCACCGCACGGACCTGGCACTCAGCCGGGTCCTGAGGGAGCGATTCCACTGGGGGCGACTCTTTGCCTATACACGCGCCCGGGAGACGAGCGCGGCCGGGCGGGCCATTCGCGTGCTGACCTCGGTCCTACTGCCGCTCGTATTGTTCGGCCGCCTCGTCGCAGGACAGCTACGGCGGCGAACCAAGTTGGGCCGCTTCGTCGCCGCATCTCCGCTGATCTGTTTGTTGCTCGCTGCGTGGAGCGCCGGGGAGGCCATGGGCTACCTGACGGGGCGTCCGTAACCCTTCGCCGAGAAGCTTCGAGGGGCCGTTCGGTGTCCTGACAAGCGTCTACGAAGCCGCGCGACTCACCTCGAACATGTGCACGTGGTCGTCTGCGCTCGAATCGAAGCGGCTCTTCTGCAGGACCCGAAAGCCGTGGGCGGCCAGAAACTCGTAGAACTCCGTCTCATCCACGAGTTCCTCGTGCATCTCGCCGGCGATCACGTCGACCGTCCCGAGGCGGTCGCCGAGGCCGTGCAACGTGTCCAACTCGCTTCCCTCGACGTCCAACTTCAACAGGTGTACTCGCTCGATCCCTGAGCTCGCAAGGTAGCGGTCGAGGCGCACGGCGCGGGTGGGCTCACTTCCAACGACATCCTCAGCCTCCTTGACCGAGTGCATCGCCCCGTGCTCGGACAGATTCAGCAGCAACTCGCCCTCCTCGACACCGACGGCCGCCTGCTCGAGGACCACACCCGGGTAGCTTCCGAGGTTATGCGTCAGCAGCCCGAAGTTGGCGCTGCCGGGCTCGAAGCAGACCAACCTCGCCTCGGGGTGGTAGGCCAGAAACCAAAGAGCCGACATACCGATGTTGGCACCCGCATCGATGATCACCGGACGTTTCGGCAGCGGACTCTTCAGCACGTACTGGCGCTCATGCAGGATCTCGGCGACGGTGTAGATGTCGCTCTTGCGCATGCGAACCGGGAACTCGCGATCGGCGATCCGAAGGCTGAGGTCGATCGGTGACTGGTCCGTCGCCGATCTCAGGGTGCTCGCATAGGCCGCGATGATCGGCCGCCAATCCGCCAGGCCGGCAGCGTGTTTGCTAAGAATGTGCCAGGCCTCCTGCGCGCGAGCCAGTTTCACTGTGGTCCCGTCCTGCTCCCCTTTTTGCCGAACCTCAGAGACGAACGGACGGCAGCTTACCACCCTCGAATACGATGGCGCGCAAGGCGATCATCGCCGTCAAATAGGCGGCGGCACCTGAAGCCACGAGAAGCCAGAGGTTCTGGGTGGGTGCGATCACGATGACCACGGCGAGCACGATTGCCGCTACGGCAGGCTTCCAGAAGCGCGCGACGGGCAGTCCTGGCAACCCCGAGTTGCACACGTAACGCACCGACAGCGTGGTGCGAATCGCCTCCGTCATGACGGTCGCGGCGGCGGCGCCGACGATGCCCAAGATCGGAATCAGCGCGAGGTTCAAAAGCAGGTTCGCGACGACGGACCCGGTGGTCGTGCGCAATACGAGGTCCTGCCGGTCGCGTGCGATGAGCGCGGCAATACCGACGTTCCGAAATAGCGAGATCGGGATCGACCAGATCAGGATACCGAGCGCCCCGGCCGCCGGCGCATACTCCGGGCCGAAGAGCGTCCCGACGATGTGACGTGAGAGCATCGCGCCGCCTACCGCGGTCGGGAGCCCGGCGGCGAAAACCAGCGCGTACGACGAAGCCACGAAGTTCTTTTCGCCCGCCGTCCCGGCTCCCTGTCGGGTGAGCGTGGGCAGCAACGATTGCATGTACGCGACGCCCAGGTTCAGCAGGAAGCTGATGATCGTATAGGCGGCGGCGTAGTAGCCGACGGACGCCCGGCCCATGAAGCCCCGAATGAACAAGAGGTCCGAGTTGTAGATCAGCAGCCCGAGCAGGGCGTGCGCTACCAGCGGCCAGGCCCGCCGAAGGACGCCCGATGCCCGCGTGGGATTCCAGCCTATTCGGAGTCGCGTTCCGGTCCGTGCGATGGCATAGAGCAGCAAGATCGCGGCGGTGAGGTCACCGGTGAACTGGCTGAGCGGTACCCGAATCAGGTCGCCGGCATCGGCCACCGTCGCCAGCACCAACGAAACCATCACCGCTTCCCCGACGACACGGGCTACGGCAACCGGACGAGCGCTCTCGTTGCCTAGATGGACCCACCGCGTGCTGATCGCCACCGGCAACAAGATAAGGCTGTACGCTGCCAGCACCGGACCCTCGGGAGCAGGCAGAACGATCAACGAGATCGCCGCGGTGATCGCCGCAACGACGCTCGCCACCGCCAGCCGGGCTCCGAGAATGGGGCCACCCAGAGTGCCGAGACGTTGCGGATCCTGGGCGATCTCACGAATCCCGATGGCCTCGATACCGAAGTCGGCCACCTGCGCCAGGTAAAGAGTGAGACCCGCCGCCAGAGCGATGACGCCATAGCCGTCGACACCGAGAACGCGCGCAAGGTAGACAGTGGCGCCGAATGCGATCAACCTGGCCAGACCGTCGCCGATCCCGAGAGCAAAGAAGTTTCGGGCGACAGTACGGCCGGGCGCGGCGTCAGAACGGCTGATAGGTCACCAAGGAGTCGATGCCGGAGTCAACGGACCTTTTGCGGGGCGTCGCCGGGCCCGAGGCACGAGCCCACGACATCACCGAACGCCCACGCCAAGACGAAGAATCCAATCAAGGGCATGGAGCGAAGCGCCAATCCGCGGTCCACCTGCTTGGCCCACAGGTTGCGTCCGATGCGCCAGAGTAGCACGGGAGGTAGCGCCATAGATGCAAGCCCGAAAGCAATGCGCTTGGCCGCACCCTGGCCCTCAAACCTCATGCCGGTGAACGCTCGAGAGAACAGGTAGCGCTGGCTCATGTATTCCCCGAACGAGTAGTGCATCTTGTGCCCGACGGCGATTTCCGGGTGGCATACGAGCTCGACACCGTCGGCCCGCATAGCGTCGTGAAGCCGATTCTCCCAGAACCCGGCGTCCGTCACTTCGCGGTAGCGCTCCAGCAACTCCCGATCGTACAGCGTGTTGTTGCCCGTCAATGACGGCGACGGGCCGGCGGGTATGGGCGGCAGCAGGTGGCCATACTCGCAAAGGAAAGCGGCTTCGTCGACCAACGTATCTGTGGCCGCATTCTCGACCGAACCGCCGACCACGAGTGCGCCGGCCGCCCGCGCATCCAGCATGCTCCGCGCCCACCCTGGAGGCACCATGACATGGTCCTCGATGACGGCTACGGCGTCACCGCGAGCCACTCTGAACGCCATCGCGCGAAGCTCCGGAATCGTCGTTGCCAGGGGTGCCTCGAGCACGCGCACGTGCGGGAACTCCTCCCCCACCCTCGCCGGCAGTCCCTGCCCCCAACGGTCGGCGACAATGATCTCCAGCGTTGCATCCGATGCTTGCAGCGATGCCGCCGCCAGGCACTCCTTCAGCGGCGGCCATCCGTTGGCGGAGGTCACGACGAGCGATAGCTCGGGCGTACGTTGATTATCCGTCACGGCTGCGACTCCCCGGTTTCCGCCATCTAGGCTGTCTCCAACATAGCTTGACACTTGCAGAGGGAATTGCGGGCGAGATCAAGGAAGGGCGAGGAAGGCGATGCTTTGGCATCGTCGACGAGCCCTGACGCCGAGATCGCGCGCAATTCCCTCTGCCCGAAGGGTAGCGGCGGGACGGGGCGATTCCTTTGTCGCGGCTCCTCGACGATGTATGAACATCGCCGTCGTCGCCTCTCCGCAGACTCGCCCCGTCGCGCTCGCTACAAGTGTCAA
>CAYSHI010000403.1:0-31774 GCA_964430745.1 uncultured Acidobacteriota bacterium
GGGGTGTGATCTCGATGCTGCCCTTCGCGTGAAGTGCGGGTATTCGAGCGGCTTCGCCGCGCTTGCGGATCGCAAACACACGCGAGAGGACAGCATCGAGATCACACCCCTCCCTCAGATCAGAATCGCCGGGTTGGACCTGCCACGTCCCGACGCCGCCCGGCCGAGACGCCTCCCCGTGCCAACCATGGAACGTTGGCGGCGACTCGAAGGGAGAATTCTCCGGCGCCCGTGAGCGGCCGAGCGCGAGTGCATGAGCAAGGCAGTACCCGTGCAGACACGCTGAACGCGCGGGCACCGGAGAATCCTCCCCCGAGCCGGAAGACGGCGGAGCCGGCTTTCGGGGGATGCCGAGGCCTCGACATTGCCTCGCTGTCTGTCTTCGAGCGGTTATTCCTTGCCCGTATCGGCCGGGCGGAGGTGTCGGCGGGCAGCGGGCGTTCAGCGGGTCACAGTAGTAGCTGCGTGGCGCCAGGCACTCGCGCTCGGCCGCCTATGCTGCCCGCCGATACCTCCGGCGGACGGCGGTAGGTTCCATGGCTATCTCAGGGAGACAGGGTCGCCGGCCCGGGTGCGCTTGGGCGCAGAGCCTCGCCCCGACCCGCCCAGCAACCAGGCTCCCGTCTATCTCAAGTACCCGCACCTCACGCGAAAGGGCATCGCTGCCCCTAGCGTGCCCGCCTAGCTACCACGTTCCAACCTACTCGTCCGCCGCCGCCGCCGGAGGTTCGGCTAGGCGAGATTCATACACCTTGCTACACTCCCGCGCGTGAACGACACCATCAGCCTCGAGGGTTTCGTTGCCGCTCTGCGCGCCATCCCCGAGGGAGAATTCACCGACCGCAGAGTGCTCGAGACGGTTACCTCCAACCGCGTGGCCGCCTCTGAGCTCGAGCCTTTTCTCGTCTGGAAGCCGGATCGGTACACGCGCAGCTTGATTTATCGCGACGACCTCTTTCAGGTGCTGGTGCTCTGCTGGAACGTCGGCCAGGCAAGCCCGGTGCACGATCATGCCGGGCAGAAGTGCTGGATGTCGTTGCCACAGGGTCGTCTGGAGATCACCAACTACAGTTTCAAGCACGGCCGCGAGATCGAGTTCATCGACGCCGAGATCGTCGGGGAGCACGAGAGCGACGTGCACGTGGATCAGTGTTGCAGCGTGCACCAGATCGCCAACCGCTGCGCCTGGTGCGAGCCGGCGGTGAGCTTGCATGTGTACTCACGACCGTTCGACAGCTGCTACATCTACGATCTCGCCACCGGACAGCGAGAGCTCAAGCCGATGGACTGCGACATGGTCGGCCCCCTTGCCGAGGCGTTTGCCGCCGACACCTAGCCGGCCCGGGCGCGCGTGCTCGTCGAAGGAACACGAGGCGCCCCCCGAAAGACCCGCGTCACCGCGACCGTGCTCCGGTCCCTTCAGTCGGGTTCTTCTTCCCGGGGTATCGTGGCCGCGGGGCCTCCCGCCGCCTCGCGCAACACCTCCAGATAGTGGAAGTCGCCGTCGCGTATCGGCGGCGCGTTGGTGGCGCCGCGACGGGCGAGGAGCGTGCCGGTCGTCGAGATGGCCTCCGACAACTCGGGGGCACGCTGCAGCGCGGCGCTGAATCGCTCGATCAAGTGGCGGCAACGGCCGTCGGGATCCACGCTCCGCAGGTCGTCGACCTCCATGAACCGGCGCACCATGGAGTGCAGCGACAGCCTCCGGGAGATCATGCGTGTGACGGTCGTCTGATGATCGCAGGCGGCGCAACCACAGGTCGGATGGGCGTTCGGCCCGTCCAGTTCGAGGCAGGCCTGAGCAACGTGCACCGGAAGGTGAATGTAGCACTCGTGCAGGTAGTAGCTGTTCGCCGGCCGCGTGCCCATCATCTCGCGAAACAGGGCGCGTGGGTAAGTTTCGAGTCCGTGTGTTCCCGCGGCGAAACCGGCCGCGCCGCACGCGATTGCCAGAAGGCCGGCGCGACCGACATGCGACAGGACCACCGGCACTCCGTCGGCTTGCAGGGCCCGGAGGAAGGTCACCACGGTTCGTAGGTCGCGTGGGTCCGCGCGGCGCTCGTCGAAGTTCACGATCGTCAGCCAGAATAGGGCGGGTCGCAGGCCGCGGTACGCGGCGACGACGGTTTCGAGGTGCCCGGGCTCGATGATGGCGTCGATGTCGACGCAGATCGGCACGCCGACGGGAGTTCCCGGCGACGAGTTCATCGCGTCTTCGGCGAACGCGCGGCAGGCCTGAACCCAGGCGTGTTGTGGATGCGGGATGTAGAAATACGGCGCCAGCAGCATGTCGGCGCCTAGTTTCCGCTGTGCGTCGAACACGTCGCCGATGAGTGCGTCGCGGGCGGCGGCGCGCGAGAAGCGAGAAGGCTCCCAGAGCGTCCCGAGCGCCCCACGACCAGGGCTGTACGGGAGGGCCTGATAATCCGGCATGCTCATGTGGCCCTCGAACTGGAAGTGAGCCGTCTTGGGGTCGACGAGCAGCAATTGGGCGCGTTCGCGGGCGACACGGACGAGCGGTTCGAGCCGCGGGTTCACGCCGTACACCGCCGAGAGCATCAGCGCCGATGCCGCCGGCAGATGTTCGAGGGCCGGGCCGTCGCTCGGCAGCACGATGGGGATGTAGGCTGGGTTTTCGGTGTTCAGCACGATTGTCCTCGCGGTCGCGTTATTTTTGCCCGTTCGAGAGCCTCGTGCTACTTTCCGGCACTGCCGTGAACACACTTGCCGATCTTTTTTACAGCTTCGAACAGCAGGCGCGCCCCGACCTGCTCATGGAGCGCCGTGGTTCCCGCTTCGAATCCATCGGCGCGGTTGAGTTCGGTGATCGGGTGCGGCGGTGCGCCGCGGCGCTCGGCGGTCTCGGTGTAGGCCGCGGCGATCGCGTCGGCCTGATCTGCTCCAATCGTCCCGAGTGGCACCTGATCGACTTCGCCTGCCACCTGCGCGGCGCGATCCTCGTACCGTTATTCAGCACGTTGCCGCCCGCCCAGGTCCGCTACATATTCGAGGACAGCGGCTGCAAGGTGGTGTTCGCCGAAGGTGAGGAGCAGCTTGCCAAGGTCGCCGGCGTACGCGCGGATCTTCCCGATCTCGAGCACCTCGTCGTTGTTGGGGAAAAAGGGACGGGCGATGGCGCCGGAGCGGCCCCGCGCGGAGCTGCTTCTGCGGCCGGCTCCGTTGCCGATGGCTCCGCCGTAGGCCGTTCCGCGGTGGGGGGCCTCGGAGGGAACGGGCCCGGAGCCGATACGGACTTGACCGAGCTTATCGCCTCGTCGCCACAGGAAGCCGAGTTTCCGGGTCCCGACGGGGCCGAGGCGTTGGCGACCATCATCTACACCTCGGGCACCACCGGGCAGCCCAAGGGCGTGATGCTGACGCACGCCAACCTGATTTCTAATATTCAGGGCTCTCGTCAGGTTCTGTCCTGCCGCCCGGTCGATACGGCGCTTTCCGTGCTACCGCTCTGTCATGTGTTCCAGCGCATCGTCGACTACGCTTTCTTCTCCGCCGGGTCGCGCATCGCCTATGGTGTCCCGTCCGATCTGGCGGACGACTATCTGCTCGTCCGTCCGACCGTGGTGGCCGGCGTCCCCCGGCTCTTCGAACGTTTCCGCGCCGCTGTTCTCGAGCAGGTTGCCGCCGGGGGCTCCCTCGGGCAGCGCATCTTTCGCTGGGCGGAGGGGGTCGGCAGACGCCGGGCCGAGCACGAGCTTGCCGGGGGGGCCTGGGGATGGAGCGACCGGTTGCGGTTCGTTCTGGCCGATCGGCTGGTACTACGTCGGGTGCGCGCAGGGGCCGGAGGTCGCATCCACTACCTGGTCAGTGGTGGTGCGGCGCTGGACCCGTCGCTCAACTGGTGGTTCGAGTCAATGGGGCTGCGACTGATCCAGGGGTATGGACTCACGGAGACGTCGCCTGTCATTGCGGCCAATTCACACGCCGCCAACCGGGTCGGCACGGTGGGCAAGCCGATCCCGGGCGTGGAGGTGAAGATCGCCCCGGACGGCGAGATCCTGACGCGGGGTCCGCATGTCATGAAGGGCTACTGGCGGCGGGAAGGGGCGACCGCGGAGATGATCATCGACGGCTGGTTGCATACGGGCGACATCGGCGCCTTCGAGGACGGTTATCTCCGTATCACGGACCGTAAGAAGCACATACTGGTGATGTCCACGGGGAAGAACGTTGCGCCGCAGCTGATCGAGAACGCCATCACCCAGGGCCGGTACATCGAACAGGTCGCGGCCGTCGGCGACGGACAGCCCTTCGTGGGGGCGCTCGTGGTGCCCGATTTTCGGACGCTTCGGCCTTGGGCGAAAGAGCGCGGCAAGGCTCTCGACCCCGAATCGCTCTGCTCCGACGCGGACGTCGTTGCTCTCGTTCGCGCGGAGATCGACTCCCTGCAGGCCGATTTCGCTCGCTTCGAGCGTGTCCGCGATTTCCGACTCCTGCCGGTACCTTTCAGCGTCGACGACGGCACGTTGACACCGACGTTGAAGGCGATACGAACGCGCGTCGAAGACAAGTACGCCGGGTTGATCGCCGAGATCTACCGCGAAGCGGTGAGCTGAGCCCGGGTAGCCGAGGGCGAGAAGGGGCCGCTCAGGCTACCAGCGAGCTCGACCCGTGCCGGCTATCCGCTCTTTGTGGATGGCGCGGCCGACGAAGAAGGGGCCCGAGCTCGCCACGTACTCTGCGTGCAGCGGCGTCTGCCGGCTCGCCTCCACGACCCTGGAAAGCTGCCCGAGGTCCGATCCGTGGAGCCCTTGCATGAACTCGTTGCCGTGCGCATCGAGGCCGTGGCTCCTCAGGAGGACGCGACCGAAATCGGTGCGCTTGGCGCCGGCGCTATCGATCATCCGTTCGAACACCGGGCCCTTCAGGTGCTCGTCCAGGTCCGACAGGCTTGCAGTACCTCGCATCGGGTACCACATCGCCCACGGCCATTCCTCGTTGCCCAGCATTGCTTCGAGCTCTTCGCGGGACGGCCCCCCTCCAGCGGGGGTTCGGGCAGTCATGGTGCGCTCGTGCCGCAACATGAGGACGCGAAACAGCCGCTGTGACAGCAGATCCCGAAGATCCGAAACGATTTGCTCCGGGTCGTTTGCGACCGCCAGCACGCCGAGCCCCTGCGGGTCCGACAGGTCCTTGAAGAGGAAGCAGCCGAAATTGAGGCGGGACAGATGCACCGACAGCGAGTTGGCGTCGGTGCAGTCGGTGAAAACCAGCAACTGCAGGTACGTCGGCTTGTCGTTGGTATCGGACTCGCTCATCGTGCCGTAGACGTTGCGCCCGGCGTGCGCCGGACGTAGGTTGCTTCGGATTGTGGCTTCCGGCCGCCGCCGTCGGAGGGCGCCTCAGCAGCATCGCCTCCAGGCGAACACAGGAACATGATTGTGCACCAATCGATCAGTCGCACCATAACCAAAATCGACGGCGGCAAGCGGATCGAGTCGCGGGACGATATCGCGGTAGAAGAGCCGTGCGAGATTCGTCTCGGCGATGAGGCCGTGGCCGTGACCATGCGGACGCCCGGCCACGACGCGGAGCTGGCCGCGGGATTCCTGTTCAGCGAGGGGGTCGTCGCGGCCGGTGACATCGCCGCGATCAGCCACTGTCCGGACGCCGACGAGCTTCATCCCGACAACGTCGTCGAGGTTCGCCTCGGGCCCGGGAAGCGACCGCGGCGGGATCTGCGACGACATTTCTTCGCGTCCTCGTCCTGCGGCATCTGCGGTAAGGCGACGATCGAAGCGATTCACGTCAACGCCCCGCCGGCGCTGCCCGGCCCGATGGTCTCGGCGGCCTCGCTGGCGAGCATGATGGAATGCATGTCGCAGCGACAGGACGGGTTTGCCGCCACCGGCGGTCTCCACGCCGCCGGACTGTTCGACGCCGCCGGCAACCTGCGGGCCGTGCGCGAAGACGTCGGACGCCACAACGCCGTCGACAAGGTGATCGGACGGGCGCTGCTCGAGGAGTGGTTTCCCCTCGACGACCACGTATTGCTGGTCTCGGGCCGTACGTCTTTCGAGATCGTGCAGAAGGCGTTGGTGGCGAGGATCCCGGTAGTGGCCGGTGTTTCCGCGCCATCCAGCCTCGCTGTCGCCTTCGCTGCAGAAAGCAACATGACCCTGATAGGGTTCCTGCGCCGGCCAACGATGAACGTGTACGCCGGCACCGAGCGGGTCGTCTGATCACCGCGACGCCCCCCGCGCCCGGGCGAGGATTCGATGACGCACGAGATCAAGAGCGGAGCATGGGAACGCCTGAAGAACCTGTCGCCGTTCGGCCTCGGGCGGATCAAGCCGAAGCATTTCCGCGACATGCTTCGGGTTCTCGTGCGCAACCGGGATGGCCTGAGTTACGGCTGGAAGGTGCTTTCACGTGGGGCGTGCGACGGTTGTGCTCTCGGCACCGCGGGCTTGCGTGACTGGACCATCAAGGGCACGCACCTGTGCATGACGCGGCTCAACCTGCTCCGCCTGAACACCATGCCGGAGCTGAACCACCGGGATCTCGAAGATGTGTCCCGCTTTCGCGGCCTCACCGACGCGCAACTCCGGGATCTCGGCCGCCTCGGGGTGCCGATGGTGCGCGAGCACGGCGGGCCCGGTTTCCGGCGTATCTCGTGGGCAGAGGCCTACGAGCGCATTGCGGGGACCATCCGGGGAGCGGACCCGCAGCGCCTGGCGTTCTACCTCACCTCCCGGGGACTGACGAACGAGGTCTACTACGTTGCCCAGAAGGTGGCGCGCTTTCTCGGCACCAATAACATCGACAACGCGGCCCGCATCTGCCATTCGCCCTCGACGGCGGCGATGAAGCCTTCGCTCGGCGTGGCCGCGACGACGTGTAGCTTCAGCGATTGGATCGGCTCGGATCTGGTGGTGTTCTTCGGCGCCAACCCCGCCAACGACCAGCCGGTGGCCATGAAGTACCTGCGAGAGGCGAAGCAGCGCGGCACGCGTGTCGTCATCGTCAATCCGTACCGCGAGCCGGCGATGGAACGCTACTGGATTCCCTCTGACGCCGGCTCCGCCGTTTTCGGCACCAAGATCGCCGACCATTGGTTTCCGGTGCGAACGGGAGGGGACATCGCCTTCCTGCACGGTGTGCTCAAGGTGATCTTCGAGAATGGATGGCAGGACCAGCGGTTCGTCGACGCCCACACACGGGGGTTCGAGGAGCTCGCGCGCGTGATCCGAGCCGTCGACTGGCCGATCCTCGAGACGCTGTCGGGGCTTCCCCGCGCTTCGATGGTCGAGCTTGCGGAGCTCGTTCATGCGGCCTCCACGGCCGTGCTCGTGTGGAGCATGGGAATCACGCAGCACGCCCGCGGCGCCGATGCCGTGCGCATGATCATCAACCTCGGATTGGCGAAGGGCTACGTCGGGCGGGACAAGTGCGGGCTCATGCCGATCCGCGGCCACAGCGGTGTTCAGGGTGGGGCCGAGATGGGAGCCTATGCGACCAGCTTTCCCGGAGGTCGGTCGGTCGACGCCGCGGGCGCTGCACAGGTGCGCGAGATGTATGGCTTCGAGGTGCCCGCGGAGCCGGGGCTGCAGGCCACGGAGATGATCGAGGCGGCGGCCGAGGGAGATCTCGACCTGCTGTATTGCGTCGGCGGCAACCTCGTCCAGAACCTTCCACAGCCCGATTATGTCGAGGCCGCCATGGCCAACGTGCCCTTGCGTGTCCATCAGGATATCTTCCTGAGCCGGCAGCTCTTCATCGAGCCGGGTGCGGAGGGCTCCGCGGTGTTGCTGCTGCCGGCCCGTACACGCTACGAGCAGGAGGGCGGGGGCACGCAGACCTCGACCGAGCGGCGGGTCATGTTCAGCCCCGAGATCCCGCGGCAGGTCGGTGAGGCGAGGTCCGAATGGCGCATCCTGCTGGAGCTCGCGCACGCCGTGAGCCCTGAGCGCGCCGGCGCGCTGGGGTGCGCCGACGGCCGGACGATCCGCCAGGAGATCGCGCGCATGGTGCCCGCCTACGAGGGCATTCAGAACTTTTCCGAAACGGGCGATGCCATCCAGTGCGGAGGGCCTCATCTTTGCGCTGACGGCCGGTTCCCGACGACGGACGGCAAGGCGAGCTTCAGTGTCGTCGAGCTGCCGACTCCCCGTCGACGGGAAGGCTGGTTCATGGTGTCGACGCGGCGCGGCAGACAGTTCAACTCGCTGATCTACGCGGCCGTCGATCCGGTGACGAGCGCCGCGCGGGACGCCGTCTTCATGAACCGGGAGGATGCCGCGGCTCTGGGGCTACGACAAGACCAGCGGATCGTGCTGAGCAACGAGGCCGGCGTGTTCGAAGGCCGCGTCTTCCTGGCCCCGATGGCGCGCGGCGATCTGCAAGTGCACTACCCGGAAGGCAACGTCTTGATTGCTCGCGGGGTCGTCGATGCCGGCGGCGGCGTCCCCGACTACAACGCCATGGTGCGGGTGGACGCGTCGTAAACGACGGCCGCCTCGCCCCTCTCTTCGATGAGCTCCTCGAAATGCTCGAGGATGGCGTCGCGGCGATCCAGGATCGAGTTGATCTGTGCCCGCTCGATGTAAGGTCCGAGCATCGGAACGAGCTGATCGTCATCGAGATCACGTAGCCTTGCCAGCAGCCCCCGCTCGATGCGCTCCAGCTCTTCGCGGTTGTGAATCTCGGAGTCGGTCTGGAAGGCGCGTGTGTGGTCGATCATCCACAGCGTCCAGTTGTCGTCGACGAGGATGTTGTCGCCGTGACGGTCTTCGTTGAACACCAGCGCGTCGAAGACCTCCATGCTCCACTCCTGATGCAACCAGGAATCGATATCAGGAGGATGGTCGAGCGATTGCAGGCGGTCGTTGTTGGTCCGGAGGCCGGGGTTTTCGAGCCAGAGCTGCAGGCTACCCTCGTGTTCCTCGAAGGTTCTCGCGACGGTGGGAGCGACGTTGTCGAAGCCCAACAGGCGCGCCATGGCGTAGGCGGCTACCTGAGAGCGCCAGCTATCGTGAAAGACCTCGCGGAATCGGCCGTCGACGCGCACCAGTTCCCGGCGACTGTCGACGTCGTGGAAGATCGCCCTCGCCCGAACTCCGTCCTTTTCGAGCTCGACGAGTTGCGGCTGTGTCTTGCCGGAGTCGATCTCGCTCATCGAGAGCACGTCGGCCGTTCGCAAGAACGCGAGGACCTCCTCATCGTCGGTGAAGGGTAGGGGGGTACCGCCGACGCCGAGCCAGACCGGCCTCGGGTTCAACTGCGGACTCGCCGAGACGCTTCTCGAGAGGTTCGCGGCGACGGGTATGAACGCTCCTCCGGGAACGCCGCCTTCGATCGGGTAGAGTTGCTTGCGCTCGCCCACGTAGACGGCGGTGAACGTGCCGTCCTTGATCTCCAGGGCCGAAGGGCGCCCGCCGTAGACCTCGGTGAGCATGCCGGTGTCTGTCAGGAACAAGGCGCCGTTGAAGCGAGCCCTTGCGTCGCCCTCGAGCTGTACCGAGTGGCCGACGACAATGTGGTCGACACCCTGTGCCTTGAGGATCTCCGCCACCTCTTCCGCGTGCTCGTCCTCGGGCCATTGCGCCAGGCCCCGGAACCACAGCAGGCCTTCGCGCGTCAGCAGCTGCCAGCTCTGGTACTGGATCAGCCAGTCGAGCGTACGGGCAAGTCGTTGCCCGTCGGCGTCGGGGCGGCGACCGGTCTTCTCCATGACCTGCATCATGTGAACCAGCTTCATGTCCGCCGCCTCGATGATGTCGACGAGGTCCGCATGCGGCGTGATGAGGCCGATGTCGACCATCATTTCCTTGGCCTGGTCGTACTTCTGAATCTCGCCCGAGATGCGCTCGTTGATCTCGTCCACGGAGAGGTCCGCGTATTCAGGGTTGAGCCCGGCGTGCATGAACAGCACGTTGCCGATGCGTACCGCCGTCGGCAACCGGCGTAGCCATCGCCCGTAGTCACCGTCGGGAGAGAGCGCCTCCACGCGCTCGACGTAGCCTTGTGGATGAGTCTCCTCCCACAGTCGCCGCACGTCACGGGTGAACACCGGTTCGGGTTTGTCCAGCGACTCGGCACGTTTGTGGCGCACCTCGGTAAAGAGATCCCAGGCCTCTTCCTGCCGCTCCGGCGAGTCGTCGTCGACGAATCCGGCCGCGTCGGATTCGCTGTTGTCGCGCAGGAATCCGACCAGATTCATGGCCTCGTGATTGCCGAGCGTGACGATCACCTCACCGCCTTGCTCGGGCGCCTGTTCCTGCAGCCGCATGAGGAGGTCCACCGCCGGGCGAACGTCCGGGCCGCGGTCGGTGAAATCGCCCGTCTGCACCATGATGGTGTCGCCGCCCGTCCAGTTGAGGTCCTCGTCGACGAGCCCGACCTCGCGCAAAATGGCGGTGAACGAATCGAAAGCGCCGTGAATATCGGCGATGCTGACGATGCGCCGGCCCGAGATCTGCCCCGGGGGGCCTTCGGAGAGGGGGGCCGGCTGCGCCGTGCCTGTCAGCAGCAATGCGAGGATCGTCAGCGCGGCGAGCCGCGCGGTCGGAAGGCGGTAGCGCCCCGGGTCTTGCGACGCACGCGCCCTCCGCGGCGGCAGGATTCGCGCCGCCCGAGCACGGGTCGGCAACAGCCCATGCGCCCCGTTTCCAGGTTTGGTGAAGTTCATATTCATCGGCGAGCCTCTGTTCGAGGCTACCAGGCGAGAGGCGTCGACACCCGTTCGGCAAGGAAGCGCGCCAGCGCCCGAACGATGCCGATGTTATTCGACAGGAGGTCGAAGAAATCGTCGGCTTCGATCGCGAGGGTCAGCGTATCAGCATCGGCGACGGCAGTCAGGGTGCGCAATCGCCCCGAGAGCAGGTCGAAGACGCCGAACGCCGACCCCGGAGACGCGACTGCCTTCTGCTGCGTCGGGCTGGCGATACTGACTCCGCCGCGTACGACGCAGTGTATGGCGTCGGAGGGATCGTTGATCGAATAGATGGTCTCGCCGCTCGAGTATTCGCGCTCATTGGCGATCGCCGCGATACGCATGATCTGTGCAGCTTCGCAGTGGGAGAACAACTCGACGTCCTGAAGAAACAAGACGCGCTCGATCTGGGCGAGGTTGTTCACTCGATCCTCTGGTTCGCGAGCCTAGTGTGCTGTCTCCAACATAGCTTGAGCCATGTTGGAGACAGCACACTAGGAGCCCACGGTGAGACTGTAATGAGGCAGGCTCCGAGCAACGTGCAAGGTACCACTACGCGGGCGCGAGCCCGAGCCGCAGGCCGGCCCAGGTCGCCGTTTCCTTGACGAGAGAATCGTCGGGTCGGTTGGCGGCGGCGACGAGCTGGGGGTAAAGCTCCGCGATCTCCAGCTCGTAGATGGCGTGGATTGCGGCCGAGCCCAGCCAATGGGCGGCCTCGTCCTCGGTGCCGGAAGCGATCACCAGGCGCAGAAGCACGTTGTCCGCCGATTGAACGGCCACCTGGTAGTTCACGCGGGCGAATTCGAGCTTTTCCTGCAAGAGAACGTCGCCGAGGACGGCGAATACAGCGCTGTGCACCTCCCCCTGCAGGGCGTTGTCGAAGTACTCGAGCGCGTGGCTCCGCAGCCTCTGGTCGTTGCTCATCAAGCTCTGAGCAGCGGCCCGGATATCCGTCACCGGGTGAATCAGGCTGAGCAACCGGAAGATGTTGTCCACCGTGCCCCGCATGCGGTCGGCGAACATCCGATGAAGCAGCAACGGTGTTTCCCCCGGCCAGTGAACCAGCGGCGCCCGGTACTCGAACGACCCGGGCTTCGTCGTGCTGACCAGGTCGGTGAGAGCGAGGAAGTACAGGCGGGACTCGTGCCGGATCTCGTCGGCGACGGGCTTGCGCTCGAACGCGATTTCGTGGTCGTGGGTGCGCACCCACTCGAGTGCCTCCATGACCTTGCGGCGCATGAAGTGGTCGCTCACACCGAGGCAGCCGAGGAGCGCGTCCGCTGCCGGCTTACCGCCGATACGGGCGATTGTCTTGGGCAAAGCCCGTCGCACCCAGAGTTGCTCTTGCGGGTCGTTCATGAAATGGACGAGCGCCGGGATGACCGACTCCCCGTAGCCGACCAGGGCGCTGCGCGCCTCGTGTTTGAGTCTTCGGTCGTACATCAACGAGATGAGCGTGGGCACGAAGATCGGGTTGCTTCCGCCGCGGGTAACGCGACTTCTGACCGCTCGGATCGCGTCGCGTTGCACCCGGGTCTCGTTGTCGTACAACAACTGCACGAGGTCTTCCTGGAGGTCGGGTTCGGGGAGCTCGCCAATAGCGTCGGCCGCCGCGCGGCGAGTTCGCGCCTCGCCCGAACCGACCATTTCTTTGAGCGCGTCGCGTGCCTCGCTGCGGCCGGCGCTGCCTGAACGGGCGAGGATGCTGGCGATGGCGGCGCTGCGTATTCCCGAGCTGGCGTCTTTCAGCCGGTCGACCATGTCGGGCGCCGCGGTTTCGTCGTTGAGCGAGACCAGCGTGTGCAAGGCGGTCGAACGGACCTCGGCGTCGTCGTCCGAGAGGGCCTCCTCGACCAACGGGATGGCGTCGACACGATGGCTGTCGGTCAGCAACAGAAGCGTCTTTCGTCGCACCTGCGGGCTGTCGTGCCGCACCAGTACCGGCGGCACGAGATCGGCCTTGCCGAAGTAATCCAGCAACTCGAGGCTGTGCATGACCTGCCGCTGATCGGCGCTTCCCAGCGCCTGCACCAGCACCTCGAGGGCGGTGGCGTCCGTCAGGTCGAGCGGTATCTCGGCATCGACGGCGCGGCGGCGGAGGCCGTCGCGGAAGGAGGCCACGTATTGTCGCTTGAGCGCCACGGTCACGCTGAGCCAGACGCCGATCAGCGTCAGGGAGATCCAGCCGGCGCCCACCGGCGTCATGAGCCCGAAGGTGACGGGCAGCGTGAGGATCCCGGCGCCGGCCTTGGCAGAGCGCTGCACGAAGACGTCGATGTAGGCCTTGGCCTTGAGGCGATCGCCGGTCGGGACCGGGAAAAAGAGCAGCTCGCGCGTCGCCTGGTCGAGGGAGTAGCGGATGCCGTTTTCGCCGATCTTCAACAGGCGGCAGACGGTCAGCAGAGCCCCGGGAAGAATCGTCGCGGCGGCGAATACTCCGGTTGTTCCCAGGAGCATGGCGACCGGCAGGATCCGCATGGCGAAGCCGACGCCCAGCTTGCGATGGATGCGCGCGGTGAACAGAAGCTGGAACAGCAGCGCCGAGGTGTTCATCAGCACGTAGAAGTTGCCGTAGCCGCCCGTGAGGGCGTCGAGTTGCTCTCCCGGCTCGAGATCCGGAAGCGCTTCGACCATCGCCCAGTTGAATTGCAGGTCGATGATGTTGGCCACCACCACGGTGATGAACATGAGCGCTGCGATGAGCTTGAGGTGACGCGACCCGAGGATCGCCTCGAGGCCTCCCCTCGCCGCTTCGAGCTTGTCGGCGTGGTTGTTTTTCGGCTCGTCGTCGTCGGTTACCGGCGCCAGATGGTGGATCAAGTAGATCGCGGCGATAGCCAGCGTCAGGATCGCGGCCGACACCAGCAAGGTGATCTGCGTGCCTGCCGTGCCCGAAACGAGGCTGGCGATGCTCGCGCCGGTGAGTCCGCCGGCGAGCCCGCCCGCCCCGATGAACGCGAAGAGGCGTTTGCCCTGCCGCGGATTGAGGACGAAGTTCGAGTAGGCCCAGAACTGGCTGACGATCAACACGTAGGCGATCGACACGAAGATGTAGAAGACGATCGGCACCCATGCGGCGTCGGACTCGATGACGAATGCGAACCCGGCCACGACAAGGGCAACGGCGCCGCAGGTGCCGGCGATCACATGGTGTCGTTGGAAGCGATCTACGGCGCGGTTGTACAACATGATCACTGGGATCGCGCACAGAGCCAGCAGGAGATAGACGATCGGCAGCATCTCGGCGCCGAGCGAATCCATGAACTTCGACTGTCGCACCGCCTTGCTGACGTACTGGAACGTGATCGCCAGAAAGAAGAACGAAAACAGCAGTACCGCGACGCTCCCCTCGCCTGCGCGCACATCGATGCCGAGCCGGCTCAGCGTTCTACGCCACCGCGACTGCTGGAAGTCCGCCGTATTCGACACCTCAGCCTTGCTCATGTCGACCATCGTACTGCCTCGGCGCCCGAGGCACACATCGGGCGAGCCCTGCGGTAGCATCGACCGCATGATCCGCTCAGCATCGCTCTCGCGAAGGGCCCGGCTCTGGCATCGCAGCCTTCCGGCGGCCGCCGCTCTCGTGCTCTTGCCGGCATGTCAGGCCTTCTCCCCGGGTTTCGGCGAGTTCGGCGGCGAGCGCGTGCGCGACCTTCGCGACCGCCACGCGCAGCAAGACACCATGCTGCAGTTGCGCCTGGAAATGCTGTTGCCGCGCGTGCTCGAGGAGGCGGGCATCGACTGCTGGCTCGTCGTCTCCGACGGCCAACACGGCGATCCGTTGGTTTCGCGGCTCACCACCCGTGCGACGCGGCTGGAGGGCAAGGGCGCCCTGTTGTTGTGCGGTGGAGACCACCCGGCACGCGTCGCCATGGGGCGCGGCTTTGCGCCCAATGCCGCCTTCTACGATGTCGTCGAGCCCGCCGACGGCGAGTCGCTGGAGGAGGTGCTCGGTCGCCGGCTCAGCGCCATCGACCCGCAGCGTATCGCCATCAACGACGCGCGCTCGTTCGCGGCCGCGGACGGGTTGACGGCCTCGAATACGCGGTGGCTGCGCGAGCGTCTGCCACCGGAGTTCGCCGCCCGCCTGGTCTCCTCGCGGCGGATCGTCGAGGATTTTCTTGCCGCCCAGCTCGATGTCGAGGGCCCGCTTTTCATCGAGTCGACGCGCCTCACGGTGGCTATTCTCGAACAGGTCCTCAGCGATCAGGTGGTGGTCGCCGCCGGCACCTCTCTGGGTGATCTGGATTGGGCCGTGCGCGAGCGAGCGGCGTTGCTCGACGTCGAGCTCGCCTACCCGCCGAGGACGCTGGTGTATCGGCCGGGTTCCGAGCTGGAGCTCGAGCGCCGCATGCAGCTCGATTTGATCCTGCAGCCGGGCGACCTTGTCTTTCTGTCGGCCGGGGTGCGTTACCTGGGGTACGCCCATCGAGTCGGTCGCTGGGCGTATCTGTTGCCGAGCGGTGAGCGGCAAGCCCCCCCCTGGGTGGATGAGGCGCTCGTGAGGCTCGCGGATGCTGCGGACCGTCTCGCCGACTCGCTCGGTGTGGGACTGGGTATCTCCGAAGTCGAGGCGGCCGCGCGCGCGGCGACCGTGGGAATGCCGGATGCCAGGACCTCCGTCGACCGCGTCGGACGCCTCAACGAAGGATCTCTGGATCCTGCCCGGGCCGCTGTCGTCCGCGGAGCTTGGCATGCGGATTTTCGCCTCGCTGCGGACGCGGGCCTGGCGATCACGCTGGAAACGACGATCGAGCCGCCGGGTGCGAGCGCCGGCCCCTTCCCGATGCTCCTCGTCGACACGGTGCTGGTCACCGCGACCGGCGCCCGGTTCGCCACTCCGCCCCAACGGGTCCCGTTGTTGATCGACTGACGGAGGACGCGATGCGTGTGAAGAGTACCGACGACGGCTTCATCGTTCGCCTCGAACGAGGCGAAGAGCTGATTGCCTCATTGACGGCCTTGATGGAGGAGCGCGATATCGGCAGCGGGTCCGTCATGGGCCTCGGCGCCGTGGATCACGCGCGATTGGGCTGCTTTCGAGTCGAACAGCAGGATTACGTCGACAAAGTGGTCGAGGGCGACCTCGAGGTCGTCGGCCTCACCGGCACGATGAGCTGGTACGAGGGGAGCCCGTTTCCGCACGTGCATCTGATGTTGACGGATGAGGAGTTTCGCGCCACCGGCGGCCATTGCTTCGAGGCCCGCGTGTCGGCGACGCTGGAGCTCGTCGTGCGGGCTTGGGATGAGCGCATCGAGCGTCGGGCGGATCCTTCGCTTGGCCTCCACCTGTTGGATTTCGACTGACGCAAAACCGCGACTACGGCCGGCGGACAGCTTCGAGCTGCACCAATTCGAGAAACAGCCCGAGGCCGCGCGCGTCGTTGTCGATGCCGAGAGCGGCACGCGAGACCCCTGCGCGCGCGACCACGTTGAGGTGATAGAAATACTCGCCGTTCCACCGAGCACCCGGTCCGGGCGTGAAGCGGGCCAGGGAGCGTTGCTCCGGCGTCATCCGCAACGTTTGCCGGTCGCGGCCGAGCTGTACTTCGGTTTGCATGGGAGCGAGCACGCCGAGATCGAAGACGATGGTCTCGATCGGCCGGCGGCTCGAAACGAGCAGCCGCACCGAGTCGTGCCCACCGGTCCAGACGCCGCGTTCGTTCGCCCAGGCCCGCGTCGGCGGGCTTTGCGGCTTCCACACGCGGATGGCCCCGAATCCCCACGGCTGATGCAGGTCCGTGAGCGGAACGCGGGCGTGGTGCCACAGCATCAGCACCGACGCGACGACGATGAACCCCGCTGCGGCCCGCCTTCCCGTCCGACGCGCGGTTTCCTCCGCGGGATCGGCGCCGTCGGGGTCCCGTTGCTCGACCGCGGCCTGCTCGGACGCGGATTCGGCCGCCTGCGGCTCGCCGGCGGAGCCTTCGCCGGATCCGCCATGCGTCGACGTAGCACTCCCCAGATCCCATCCCCATCGCCATAGGAAGGCACCCGCGGCTGCCGCCACGACGAGCCATGAGAGCGACGGGCCCCAGCGTACTGCTTCGGGCCCGAGCCACAGCGGTGCCATGCGCCAGAGAGGTAGCTCGGGTGCGCCGTATCGCAGCAGCACCAGCGACCGGGAGACGTTGTGGTCGTGGTAGAGCAGATCGGCCTGCAGCAACATCGTAACGGTGGCGCAGGCTCCGGCGGCCAGGAGCACTCCCCGCAGCGCGGCGCGCGCGCGGCCGGTGGCGGCACGTCCTGCCGGCAACACCACGCCGATTCCCATGGGAACGGCCAACGTCCACAGCACACCGGTCAGCGGCCGCGCGGGTGGCGCCCAGTGCCCGGTCTCCTGGGACAGCGCGTACGGGCCGATCAGCGCGGCGGCGATCAGCACCAGGGCGATGGCGTCATGGCGCCGCTTGTGCCACAGCCAGGCGAATCCCGCCGCGGCCAGGAGGTAGTGCGGCGCGTAAAACAGCAGTCCCTCGCGTTGGTCGAGGAAATAACCCAACGCGGTCGCGACCGCGCCGATCGGGTCGGTCACGTAGGCGATCCAGTTGTCGCCCTCGGCCGTGGCCCGGAGGGCCGGGTCGGCGCCGACATGGATCGCCAGCGGCGACAGGCGGCCGTACAGCTGCCATGTGAAGGCGACGTGTCCGAGTCCCGTGACCACGAGTGGCGCAGCCAGGGCCGCGATGGAGATCTTGCGCCGGCGTGGATCGGAGGCGCTCCATATCCACCAGCAGCCGGCGGCCGCCACCGCGGCCATGAGGCCGAAGAACTTGAAGTGCAACCACGGCAGCCCCGCCAGCAGCATCCCCGCGAGCAACGCCGGCAACGGGCCCGGCGCGCGCCGGAGGATGGCGTAGGCGCCGCACGAGAGCGCGAACACGGGAACGGCCGGAAACAGGTGCGGGCCGGCGAACAGCAGCGGCAACGTGAAGATCGATGCTGCCGCGCCGTACGCGGCGCTCCGCGCGCCGGCGATATCCCGCAACAAGAAGAAGAGGGCGACGGCTGCGGCGGCCAGCCACAGGCTCATGGCGATGCGTACCAGGATGTTGAAGCCGCCCTCAGTGAGTCCTTGGCCGATGCCGTACCAGGGGGCCAACCACAGCGAAAGGCCGGATCCGTGGATAGGGTAGGAGTCGTTCGGGTCGGCGCCCGGCTTGGCGTGCGGCGACAGCTCGCCGCTCCAGAAGGGCTGCCACGCTCCCTCCTCGTACTCGTCGGCGACGTTCACGTCGCCGTCGGTCCAAAGGCTCCGAGCGGTCACGAGATAGTGGGGCTCGTCCCCCGAGAGCGGGTGGAACCAGGGAGGGCCGGGAAGCACGAGAAAGGTCGGGATCAGGACCGCACCCGCAACGAGAACAGCGAGGGCCCTGCGGCTATCCTGCGACGAAGGAGCTCCCCGCGGAGCGCCGCGCCGGAGGCTTCGCAGGGCTCCCAGGGCAATGCCCGCGAGGGCGACGATGAAGACCGTCGTGTGAAAGAACCAGGGGTCGAGCAGGACCGACAGCAGTGGCGCCGCGGCGCCCCACAGCAGAGGCTCGACGCTCCCCGTGCGGGCGGCGACGGCGTGACCTAGGCGCCGGGCGCGCTGCGCGATCCACAGCGCCGACAGAAGCAAGACCGGCGCCGCGACGACGAACGCGCCCCTGAACCAAGGGCTGCCGAAGACGAGTCCGGCGAGCTCGGCCGGGCGTCCGGTTCCCGACCCCGGCGGCAGCGAAGAAAGCGCGGCAAAGGAGCCGATGCCGGCGGCGGCGGCGATGATCGCGGCGATGATTCGTAGCTTCAATAGCTCGACAGGATGACCTGCGACAGCTCCGCCACGCGCTGGTCGATCTCCCATTGTTGCGACTGGTGCCCGTTGATCATCAGACAGAAAGCAAGCACGCGGCCCGACGCGGCGTGCGCATAGCCGGACAGCGTATTGACGCCGCGGATGTGTCCGGACTTGAGGCGCATCTCGTCGATCAGCGGTGGGTCGCGGAACGGCCGCGGATTGAATCCGTCGCGGCCGCTGATCTTCATCGAAGAGACGAATTCGGGGCCGAGGTGAAAGTCAGTGTAGGCGTGCTGCAACAGGGCGACGACCTGTCGAGGGGAGACGCGGTTGAGCCGCGACAGTCCGGAGCCGTCGGCCTGAACGTAGGCCGTCAGCTCGGTTCCGAGCGCCTCCGCGCGGAACTGGGCGATCACGGCAAGCCCCTTGGTGGCCGTGCCGGGTTGCCCGTACTCGACCGCGCCGAGGGTTTTGAGGATGTTCTCGGCCATCACGTTGTTGCTGAACTTGTTGAGGTCGAGGACGAGGCGGCCGAGAGGCTCCGAGCGGATGGTGTACAGCAGCCGCAGGTCGTCGGGCAGCGCGGTACGGGAGTTGGCCGGGTCGACGTCGTCAGCCATCGGCTGCGCGGCGATCTCCTCGTCGGTTGGTCTGCGCACGGTGCCGGTCACACTGACGCCGGCGAGACCGAGAAGCTCGTGCAGGCGCTCGCCGAAGTGCAGCGCCGGGTCCGGGACGGCAACCCATTCGTCGCCATCGCGGAACGACGAGTAGTTCGCCATGAGGGCTCCCACCGGAGCGTGGTACGCCTCCGTGACCTGAATTCCGCCGGGCCAGCCCTCGCCGTAGCGCGCGTCGTCGAAGAAGCGGTCGTCGACGACGATGTCGCCTTCGATGCGGGTGACGCCGCCTGCATTGATGGCGCGCGCCGCCACCCACAACTGCTCTTCGACCGTGTCGGGGGCTCCCCGTCCGAGGGCCCACAGGTCACCGGCGATGAACTGGTCGCCGAGCCCGGTGCGCTCGCCGGTGTGAGCGAGCGGAGTTTGCCAGGTGAACGACGGACCGAGGCGCCACAGCGCGGCCGCGGCGGTGAACAGCTTGTTTACGGACGCCGGGGCGTAGAGCTCGTCCGCGTGATGTTCCACGAGCACCTCGCCGCTTTCGACGTCGACGGCCAACATGCCGATCGAGGCTGCGTTGAGGCTGGGGTGACGGACGATCGACGCCATTTCCGGCGGCAGATCGGTGGAGACGCCGTTTTGCGCGGCACTCTGGGCGGCAATCGCGAGCATGCACGGAAGCGCGAACGCCAGAGCCCGCCGGTAGGCATGTCCGATCTTCGACACGTCAGTCGAGGTCGAAAATCCGCGGCGGCGGCGTGTCGCTCTTGTCGGCGCGCTTGAGCGCCTCTTCGAACTTCTTCGCGAGGATCTGGTCCGATCGACGCTCCCGATCCATGCCGTCGCTGAAGAGCGCTTCGGCCTCGGCCTGTTTGTCCTTCCCCACCTTGAGCGCGTGGTCCCAGCTGACCTCGGATTTCTTGGGCCGCTCCTCGTGCAGGATGTCGCCGGTGCTACGGTCCACGACGAGCTTGGTCGAGCAGCAAGGACACTTCAGGTCGAGGGTCTCATTCGAACCGGCTGTCGGTGTCTCAGCCATGGCAATGCTCCGCGTTGTGGACGCCCGTCTCACAGGCTCACTACGGCCTGCCGGGAGCCTGCTAGACGGTAGCTTCGCGTTCTCTCCCATACAAGCACCCGCCTGCTATCCTCGCGGTCTATGCTCTCGATTGCCATCCGTGCCGGTGCTCTCGTCGTCGGCTCGTTGCTCGTCGTGCTGGGAATCGTCGGTATTTTTCTGCCGTTCCTGCAGGGATTCCTGCTCATCGCGCTGGGGCTTTCCGTTCTTTCGATGGCCTCGGAACGCGTGGCGCGGCATGTCGAATCGCTCAAGGAGCGAGTGCGGGCGGCATGGCGCCGTCGGAGGGAAGGGAAGGCATGAGCAGCCCGAGGATCGTCTCGCTCATTGCGTCGAGCACGGAGATCGTCTGTGCCCTCGGCCTGCAGGAGCATCTCGTCGGGCGATCACACGAATGCGACTATCCGCCGGGCGTCGAAGCGCTGCCGGTCTGCACCGAGCCGAAGTTCGCCGACGGCACCAGCTACGAGATCGACGAACGTATCAAGGCCATCCTGCAGGAGGGCTTGTCGGTGTACCGCGTCGATGCCGACGCCCTCGAGCAGCTCGCCCCCGACGTCATCATCACGCAGACCCAATGCGACGTCTGCGCGGTCAGTCTCGCCGATGTCGAGGCCGCGGTGTGTGAGATGGTCGGCTCCCGGCCGCGCGTCGTCGCTCTCGAGCCCAACGCTCTGCAGGACATCTTCGACGATGTCGATCGGGTCGCGGAGGCGCTCGACGTCGCCGATCGCGGCGGCGCCCTCATCGCCGAGTCGCGCCGCCGCATGGAGCGAATCACGCGGAGCGTCGGGGAGCACCCGGAACGCCCGACGGTGGCGTGTATCGAGTGGATCGAGCCGCTCATGGCCGCCGGCAACTGGATGCCGGAGCTTGTCGAGATGGCCGGTGGCCGCAGCGTCGTCGGCCGCCCGGGTGAGCATGCGCCGTGGTTGGAGTGGGATGAGCTGGTCGCGCTGGACCCCGACGTGATCGTCGCGCTTCCCTGCGGATTCGACATCGCACGGACGCGTCGCGAGCTTCCGACGTTGACCGATCGTGACGGCTGGAAGGAGCTTCGCGCCGTTTCGACGGGCCGCGTGTACCTTGCCGACGGCAACCAATTCTTCAACCGCCCGGGTCCGCGGGTCGTCGAAGCCCTGGAGATCATGGCCGAGATGCTGCATCCTGGGGTCACCGAATTCGGCCACCGCGGCAGCGGCTGGCAGACGTTGCACCAGGAGGTCGTGTGAAGGTCCGTGAACTGACGCCCGTCGAGGTTGCCGCCCGGCTCGAGTCGGAAAACAAGTCCGTGTATCTCGATGTCCGATCGGAGCACGAGTTCGAGCAAGGGCATCCGGCCGGCTCCATCAACGTGCCGCTCTTTCACTTCGACCCGGCCACCAAGCAGCCGCAGCCGAACCAGCAGTTTCTCGCCGTCGTGCTGGCGATGGTTCCCAGCGATGCGGCGGTATACATCGGTTGCACGTCGGGGCAACGCTCCTATCAGGCGGCGACCTTGATGCAGTCGGCGGGATACCAGGCGGTCTTCAACGTCGACGGCGGCTTCACCGGCAAGCACGACCCGTTCGGCGGCGTGATCCAAGCGGGATGGTCGCAATGCGGCCTGCCGACGTCATCCGGTGACGGCGACGAGCGATCCTACAGCTTCTTGCTCGAGGCCGCTGCCGAGGCGCAGGAACAGGAGTAGAGCCGCTCGCTGCGCGGTTCCGCGTGGCGGCCCGATCATGGTTTCGCGGTTGAGTCGATTCGCCGAGGTGCGATCGTTGGTTACTGGCCGGGATACCAGTCGAGGATGCGGACTTCGATCTCGGGGGTGTCCTCGAGTCTCCATTCGAAGACGTCGAGGTCGCTGCCGCGGTGGTGGTACGGGTAAACCACCTTGGGCTTGAACCCCTTGACGCACTCGGCAGCTTCGGTGGGTGTCATCGTGTACGGCAGATTCATCGGTATGAACGCCATGCTGATGCCCTCGAGCTCCATCATCTCCGGGGTGCACTCGGTGTCACCGGCGATGTAGATGCGCTCGAAACCGAGGTTCACCACGTAGCCGTTGCCGCGTCCCTCGGGATGATAGAACTCCCCCTCGCGCGGACCTCGCTCGATGTTGTAGGCCGCGATCGCCTCAATCGAAATGCCCTCCGCATCGGTGATCTCTTCGTTGTCGAGCACCGTGTCGATGCCGCCCCAGGAGTCGGCTACTGCTTCGGGCGCGACGACCTTGGTTCCGGTCCCCATCAGCATGGCCACGGTATCCATGTTCCAGTGGTCCGGGTGGACATCGGTGATCAGGATCACGTCGGGCTCGCCGAAGGCGGTGTAGTCGGCGTTGGCCACCGGGTCGACGATGATGGTCTGGTCGCCGAACTGCATGACGAAGGTGGCGTGCCGGATCGGCGTGATCTTCACCTCGAGCTCATCCTGTGCCCAGGCCGGAGAGCTCGGCAGCGTGAGGGTAACGGCGAGAAAGCCAGCGATGGTGAACAGGCGGCGTAGTGACATGGGTTTTCCGGGTCGGTTCGGTGGCGGGCGGCTATGCGGGAATGTTGCGCCACCCTGTGGTTCCGTGCCCAGAGCGTATCACCAGATCTCGGCGTCCAGCCCCATGCGGACCCACAGAATCTGCCGCTCTTTCACCGGCTCCCCGGTGATCTTCTCGAAGTGAGCGGCATACGCGTCGACCTGCGCCCGGTATTGCCGGCGCCGCTGTTCGAGGTTGTCGGGGTCGTCGACGACGTCCGTCTTGTAGTCGACGATCACCCAGCCGTCGGGCTCGCGGAACGCGAGATCGATGACGCCTTCGACGACGATGGGCACGCCGTTGTCGCCGCCCGAGTCGATCGACAGGGCGAACGGCGTCTCCACGAGCGTCGCCTCCGCCGCCTGGGCGCGCTGCCACGTCTCGGCGCCGCGCACCCCGTTCACGAGGGCCACCAGATCCGCGAGGTCGGCGGGCTCGCCGTCGTCGCCCACCGGCAAGTCGTTGTCGAGCAGGGCGGCGCGGCAGATCGCCTCGAGGCCCTTCTCGGCGTCGCCTCTGACCACCTCCAGCGCCTGATGAATGGCATTCCCCCAGGCACGTCCCAGGCCTCCGGCATCGACGGCGAAGATGGACGCGTCGTGCTTGACCATCCGGCTCACCGAGGTGATCTCGTAGCTCGGCGCGGCGCGGCGGGCTC
Source organism: uncultured Acidobacteriota bacterium (assembly GCA_964430745.1). Taxonomy (GTDB): domain Bacteria; phylum Acidobacteriota; class UBA890; order UBA890; family UBA890; genus CBDCGW01. The sequence goes on from CAYSHI010000403.1 coordinate 23,333, forward strand.
GGTCTTCCTGCAGGGCCTCCACGCGCGCTCGCATCGCACCCGCGGGCAGTTCGAGCGGGGCGCGCTCCGGTGGGGCAACCAGCGGAAGCTCGAGCTGCGGGCAGGCCTCGCCCCGGTGGGTATAGAGCGGCTTCCACGGCGACTTGTTGACCGTTTTTTCACAGTAGCTGATCAGCAACTCCTCGCGCGCGCGCGTCGTGGCCACGTACAGCAAACGGGCCTCCTCGGCCGCCTCGAAGGGCTTCTCGCGCTCGGCCAACCCGTCCCAGTCGAGGGGCGCGGCGACACGGCTCGTGGCAAAACGCCCGCTGGAGCGTTCGATGACGAAAGCTCCGGAAGGCTCGCCCCTCTCGGGACGCTGTACGACCGACTTGATCTTCATGCCGGGGCGGCCCGTCGGGTGCGCCAGGATCACCACCGGCGCCTCCAGTCCCTTGGCCTTGTGCAGGTTCATGACGCGCACGACGTCGTCGCGGCCGGGCTGCAGGGGTGCCTCGACGTCGTCGGAGCGCAATGCCTCCTCCAGCGCTTCAAGCGCGGCGCCCAGAGACGTATCGCCGTTGATCCCCGCCGCTCGCACGGCGTTGGTCACGTAGGAGAGCGCGCCGGCATTGCTGCCGCCGGCCTCGCCCGCCGCGAGGAAGGGGAACAAGCCGAGCTCGTCGATGATGGCGCCCACGAGCACGTCGGCCGGCAGTCTGAGCGTCATCAGCCACCAGCGACGCAGGCGCCCGAGGGCCCGGACCACGGGGGAGGCCGAGCCGTCGGGTCGGTCGAACTCCGGAGCGGTGAAATCGAACATGCGGTCGCCGAGCGTTTCCGCGAGGGGGTGCTCGAGCCGGTGCGCGACGAGTTGCTCGTGGTCGATACCGAAGAACAGGCCGACGAGCGCGGCGACGGTAAAGACGCGGTTGTGGGGATCGTCGAGCGCCCGCAGCACCGCCACGAGCTCCTGCAGCTGCTCGCCGATATCGACGCCGGCGCCGGTGATCTGAAACGGGATGCCTCGCTTCTCGAGCTCGGCGCCGTAGTAGCTGAGGGAGATCTTGCGCCGGGTCAGCACCATGAAATCGCCGGCGGAGCGCTCACCGTTGCGTATGCGGGACTCGATCCAGCTCGCCACCAGCGGCGCGTCGGCCGCCGCGACAGCGTCGGCGGTGCCGGAGCTGCAGGCGACTTCGTACCAGTAGACCCCACGCGGAACGTCGTCGTCCCGGTACACGTTGAGGGCCGCATAGGCCGCCTGGTGTGCCGTGGCATCCCCGGGGAATGCCTGCTCGAACACCTCGTTGACGAAGCTTTCGATGGGAGGTTGTGAGCGGAAGTTGGTGGTCAGCAGCAGCACCTGGCCGCGGCGCTCGAACATGCGCCTGACATGGTTGTAGATGCCGATGTCAGCGCGTCTGAAACGATAGATGCTCTGCTTCGGGTCGCCGACGACGAACAACGAGCCTTGGCGCGGATCGGCCTCGTGCCAGTCGGTCGTTTCCGGGTCGTCGGCCGTGAGCAGGAAGATGATCTCGGCCTGGATGGGGTCGGTGTCCTGGAACTCGTCCACCAGCAGATAGCGGTAGCGGCCGGCGAGGTCTCGTCGCGCAGAGGGGTTGGTGCGCAGCAGCTCGGCGGTTTCCATGAGCAGGTCGTTGAACGTGACGACGCCGCGAGCCCGACGTTCCGCGGCGTAGGCGTCGGCCGCACGCTGCACGAAGTCGAGCACGATCTTGTAGCGGTAGGCATGCCACCGGCGCAGCGCCGAATCGGCGGCGCCGCCGGGCTCCGCGAACGTGGTGAGAGCGGTTTCAATGGGTCGGATGGCGTCGCCGTGGATGCCCCAGCGCTTGTATGTCGGTTTGAGGCGATGTCCCACGACGATCTCCAGGGCGTCGAAGAACACCGCGTCGTTGTTCCACCCGTTGTTCCAGCGACTCTGCTGCAGGCGGCGCAGCTTGTTCTGCAAGGGGCCCCACTTCCCCTCAGGCTCGCGCTCGGGCATCAGAGCCATCGCCAGGTCGACGAGCTCGTCGAGCTCATCGCGCAAAGCCGCGGCCTCCGGAGGCTCGTGGACATCGGCGGGGAAGGTGACGTCGGGTTGTTCGACGACGTCGACGTAGGCGCGATGCAGGGCCGAGGCCTCCAAGTTCACGGCGCGAAGCCGCGCCAGCGATTCGTCCCCGTCGGTGGTAAGCCGCTCGAGGTAGCGCTCCCACGCCTGGGTCTTGAGCCGCTCCTCCTCGGGGCCGAAGATCTCGCGGAACGCCGGGTCGAGGCCCGCCTCGAGCGGACGCTCCCGCAGCAGGCGCGCGCAGAAGGCGTGGATGGTGCCGATGAAGCCGCGCTCGATGTCGTCGAGCGCATCCGCGATGCGGTCGATCTCCTCCGAGGGCGCTGCCTGCCGAGCGTCGCTCCCGCCGCGAGCGCGACGTAGCTCCGTCTCGAGGCGGGTCTGGAAACCTTCGCTGAGCTCGGCGGCGGCCTTGCGTGTGAAGGTGACGGCGGCGATTTCTGAGACGCCGGCCTTTCCCGTTCGGATGAGCGCTACCAGGCGGTTGAGCAGGGCGGTGGTCTTGCCCGACCCGGCCCCGGCCTCGACCAGCAGGTTGCTGTCGAGATCGCTGTCGATGCGGTCGCGCTCGGCCTGGTCGGCGATGGGGCGCCGGCTCATTCGTGCTCCTCCGCGTCGATCCTGCGGATACGTTGCAGGGGCTCGTACTCGGGCTTCAGGGCGTTGTTCTCGTTTGCCCAGGCGACGGGCGGAGAGGTGAGCTTGCCGTAGCGGTCTTCGCTGACCCGGCACACGGTCCGGAAGTCACAGATCTTGCATGGCGGATTGTCGTCGAACGGCGGCGGGAACCAGCCCGCGCCTACCATGTCGAAGAGCTGCTCGAGGATGAACGGCCAACGATCGAGACGATCGCGCTCGTAAGTCGCCCGATCGCCGCGGCCCTTGCGGGTGGGGAAGTGATAGGCGGCACGGCCCACCGCTCGCTCCATGCCCTGCTCGATGGCCGCCGTGTACAACGCGTGTTGCAGCCGCGTGCCGCCCTTGTAGGTGCCGGTGGCCGCCCCGTACATGTACGCGGACCCGGTCTTGTAGTCGACGATGGCCAACGCGTCGTCCTCGATCTCGTCGACACGGTCAACGGCGCCGCGCAGCCACGCCGAGCCGTCTCGGAGGCGGAGCTCGATGGCGTCTTGAGGCGACTCGTCGAAGCCGAAGCTCCACTCGGTGGCGAGCCAGCGCACGTCCTCCTGGCCGAGCATTCCGAGGAATACGTCGAGGTCGCGCCGCAGCTCGCGAAGCTCGCGCTCGAAAACCGCCCGGCCGGGAATGGGTACGCGGAAGCGAAAGCTGTCGATCTCGTCGTCGAAGGCGGCCTCGGCGAGGGCGGAAAGCTCGGCGCTCGGAGCACTCGCGCTCTGGGCCACCGCCTCCTTGATCGTTCTCTCGTACACGGCGTGAAACATCGAACCCCGTTGCAGGTTGTCGAGCCAGCGATCGGCTTCGAACTCCACGTCCTGAGGCGGTTTGATGTACAGGACGTAGCCGAAGAAATAGCGCAGCGGGCAGCCCGCAAGCGTCTCGAGCCGCGAGGCCGACAGCAGCAGGTCTTTGCCGGCGCGGCGCGGGTCGAAGCGGTCGGGGCGCGCGGTGACGATACCCTTGTGGGCGTTGAGGCTGCCGTCCTGACGCAGCTCCCGCGCGGCCAGACCTTGATCGAGCCCGGGGAACTCGGCGCGCACCGCATCGACGCCGGGGCGCAGGACGCCGTCGTCGTCGAGCGCGCGCAGCCACAGGTCCGTGCCGTCGATGCAGGCATCGGAGACGGGGACCGGGCCGCGGATCGGCCGTGTCGCGGCGTGCAGGTCCTCGTAGCTCTTGGTCGAATCGGCGTCGCGCAGGCGAAGCGCCTGCAGCAGCGACGGCGACGGCGAGAGGTTGCGGCCCTCGCTGGCGTCCCAGGCGCTGTAGCTGAACGTGACGCTGCCGCGTAGGCGTGCCAACAAGGCCGCCAGCGTGTAGCGTCGTTCGTCGACGAGATCGCCGGCGATCGGCAACGCCTCCGACAGGCGCGTGCGATCGCCGTCGAGAAGAAGGGCGTCCTGGCCGCCGCCGCCCGGGAAGCGGCCGGCGTCGAGCCCGACCACGAAGGTGTGCGGGCGCCCGCTGAGACCCCCGTGGTCGATATCGGTGAAATGCAGATAGCCGCCGGCCGAGCTCCACGGCACGCGTCCGTGGCTCGACGGTGAGGGCACACGCAGGTCGAGGAATCGCGCCAAGGTGGCCGTGGCCGCGGCGAAGTCGGTCTCACGGGTCAGCGTGGCGGCGGAGCGCGCCAGCACCTCGCGGAGCCGACGTTTGGCCTCGTGCTCGGTGTCGGGCTCGTCGGGCGTCGGCACGAAATCGAGAAAGCGGGCCACGCCCCGGGCCAGCGAGGCCGGCGACACCGGCACCGGGTCGGCGCCCAGGCGGTCGGGGGTCGGCGGAGTGGCCTCGAGAACGGACGCCAGGAGGGCGCGCAGAGCGCGCAGCTCGCGGCGCCGTCTGTCGCCTTGCCGGGACAGCCTCTCGTTGGAGACCTTCTGTAGATCGCGGTCGGCAGGCGGCTTGTCGAGGCCCTCCAGCGCCCAGTCGATCTGCCGCAGATAGCGGTCGCGGCCCCAGCCGATGCGCAGACCGCGCAGCAAGCGCGCGGCGCCCGATCCTGAAAGCTCGTGCTCGCCGTCGGTGGCCTTCACCAGCCCCGACTGCAACAGACCGCGCAGCGTCTCTTCGGCAAACCCCTCACCGACCCAGCGCATGTAGCCGGTGACGGCCCGGCCGACGCGCGCGCGGGCTACGGGAAGGCCGGCGGCGTGGGTCACGCGGCTGTTGCCGTCGCCGCGCTGCACGAGCTGCGGGGCAATCGAGTCGAGCACCGGTCCGTAGGCGATGCGATCGGTGGCGACGATCTCCACGTCGTCCCACGGTGCCCCCATCGACATGACCCGGCGCATCACCTCGCGGAGCTCGTCGACGGGGCTGGCGGCTGCGAACAGGTCGATGGCTACGGGGCTGATTTCCGCGGGTGTGAAGAGGTCACGCGGCGCGTCTTCCGGCGGCAGGTGGTCGACGGCGTACAGCAACGACAGGGTGGCGACGGGATCCTCGGCGGCCGCTTCGAGCACCGTCGCCGGCGTTTCCAGGCCCACTGCCGGGTCGGCCGGCAACACCCGGGCGCCGCGCTCAATGAGGCCCTCGAGCAAGGCGCCGCGCAGGCCGCGCAGCGCCATTCCCGGGAGGATGTGGATATGGTCCGTTGCGAGCACCGCGCCCGCCGCGAGCGCCGCGATCGCGTGGCGCAGGACGTCGGCAAGGTCGGCGGCATGGCGGTCGCGGAGGCTACTCTCGTAGTGCTTCTGAATGGCGGCGAGCGCGCGACCCTTGGCCGGGTCTTCGAGCCTTGCGCGCCCCACGGTTTCGGCGTCGAGGCCGGCAAGCCGCATGTCGCTCACGGCGCCGGCCAACGCGTCCCGGAATCCCGCCGTGTTGCCGAGCTCGGCGAGCGCGCGGCCGGCCGGCGTGACGATCACCGCGTCGATGGCTTCGTCCAGGAGCGCCAACTCCTCGAAGCCGTCGACCGGCGCGGTATCTGCTGCGGTGAGGGCAGGGGCGGCCAGCTCCTTGGCCAGGTCGCGCGGTGTCTGAGCTCGGAAGCCCAACCACGGTTGCCCACAGCGCGCGAGGGCATGCAGCAGCTCGCGGCCGACGCCGCGCGGCTGGCACAGGAGCAGCTTGTCGGCCGTCGGATGCGCGGTGGCGACGCGCGCCAGGCTGCACAGAAGGATGGAATGCTTCCGTGGATCCGGCGGCACTATGAGCGACCCGCGGCGGCCTCGCCGCCGCCGCGCCCGTTGCCGCTCGGCGCCTGAGCCAGCCCGCCGTTCAGCCCCACGGCATCGGCGCAGTGTGCCAGCGCACGGTTCTCGGCCCAGTAGCGGTCGGGTTCGCGGGCGGGCAGACGGGTGCTGAAGAAGCCTACGTGGCCACCCTGCCGCGGAGCGCTCAGCGCGATGAGCGGGTTGCCGCGCACGGCGGCAGCCTCGTAGGAGGCGAACGGGATGAATGGATCGTCTCGAGCGTGGATCATCAAGGTCGCGACGCGGATGTCGCCGATGACGTTGAGCGAGCTGTTGCGTGCGTAGTAGTCGTTGGCGTCGGCGAACCCGCCCAGCGGGGCGACGACGGCGTTGTCCCAATCGCGAATGCCGCGGATGCTATCGACATCGATGGCGTGAAACAAATCCGGTCGCTGTGCGCGGGCCGCAAGGTAACGGCGCGCCAGCCGGCGCAGGAAGTAGGTGCGGTAGATCCAGTTCTCTCTCCGCTCGTCGATCGCCGTGCAGGCGTCGTTCAGATCGATCGGCACCGAGATCGTGGCCGCGGCGCGAAGGTTCGCCGGCGGCCGGTTGCCATATTCGCCCAGCGCCTTGAGGGCGATGTTGCCGCCCAGCGAGAAGCCGATGACGGCGACGAGTGCGTCGGGCGCCTTCGCCCGGATGTGACCGAGGGTCGCCCGCAGGTCCTCGCTGCGGCCGGCGTGTCCGATCCCCAGGCTGGGAGCGTCGTCGGCCTGTGTGTTGCGCAGGTCGACGCGCACGATGTCGAAGCCGGCCGCGTGGCCCTTTGCGGCCGTTGCCATGACGTTGTCGGCGTCGGCGCAGCCGGTCAGGCCGTGCAGGACGACGAGAACGGGACGCGCCGCGTCGTCGCCGTGGCGCGACCAGTGCAGACGCAGCGAGTCGCCGTCTTCCGAGGTGATGATCGCCTCCTCCGACCGCTCCGCGAGGCGCCTTCCGGCCGGATCGCGCTTGATCCGATTGGGCCAGATCGTCTGAAAATGGCGATTCCCCCGCCATCCGCGGGCCACGAAGGCCGGGCCGGAACTTGCGGCCGGCCCCTGCTGTTGTCCAAACTTGCTCATGTCCTCAAGGATAGTCGGTCATATCTCAACGCGGGCGATTTCGCTGAGGAGTCGCCCGAGGAGCCACCACCCCATGCCGCACGTTCCCCGTCTCCATGGCGCAGGGCGCCGTCTTTTCGCTCTCATCGCGGCAGCCGCGGTCGCGAGTTTCATCGCCGTTCCGTCGGGTTCGGCGCAGGGCGACAAGACAGCCGCAGCGCTGACATTCGACGGCGAGCGGGCGTTGGTATACACGCGTGACGTTGTCGATTTCGGGCCGCGGCCGGCCGGTAGCTCGGCGCTTGAACAGACGCGACAGTACATCGAATCGACGCTCGCCGGGTTCGACCTCGAGGTAGCGCGGGACGAGTTCGTCGCCGTCACGCCCAAGGGCGAGATCCCCATGGCCAACCTGATCGCGAGGGTCCCCGCGGTCGAAGGAGCTCCCGACGGACCGGTGATCATTCTGGCAGGGCACTACGACACTTTGATGGGGAACGGGTTCGACTTCGTCGGCGCCAACGACGGCGGTTCGAGCACCGGAATCCTGCTCGAGTTCGGCCGGGTTCTCGCCGAGCACGCGCCGCCGTTGCCGGTGTGGCTGGTGTTTTTCGACGGAGAAGAAGCGGTCGTGCAATGGTCCGAGACGGACGGCCGTTACGGCTCGCACTACATGGCGGCGCGGATGGAGGAGGCGGGCGAGCTCGACGATATCGGCGCCATGATCCTCGTGGACATGATCGGCGACGCGGACTTGTCCTTTCCGAAGGACGACAATGGGGCCGCCTGGCTCAATGACATCGTCTGGGATACGGCCGCTCGGATCGGGCACGACGACGTTTTCGCCCCCGGCATCCAGTTCATGGAGGACGACCACCTGCCGTTCATCCGCCATGGTCGCAACGTCGCCGCCATCGACCTGATCGATTTCGAATACGGTCCCGGCAATCGTTTCTGGCACGGCCCGTTCGACACCATGGACAAGCTCGCGGCGCGAAGCTTCCAGGCCGTTGGCGAGACGGTGTTGACGGCATTGCCTCGCGTTGCCGGCCACCTCCTCGAGTGATCTCGCCGATCTCCACGATCGGTGGCGAGCTCGGGTTGAAGGTAGCGGAATCTAGCGGGTAGCTGGGAGGTAGACGGGAGGGGCGAGATCTCGATGCTGCCCTTCGCGTGAAGTGCGGGTTTTAGAGCGGCTTCGCCGCGTTTGCGGATCGCAAACACACGCGAGAGGACAGCATCGAGATCTCGCCCCTCCCTCCGATCTCCGGATGCCACGCCGGATCTGCCACGTCCCGGTGCCGGCCGGCCGAGACGACTCCCCGTGCCAACCATGGAACGTTGGCGACGACTCGAAGGGAGAATTCTCCGGCGCCCGTGGGCGGCCGAGCGCGAGTGCATGGAGCAAGACAGCACCCGTGCAGACACGCTGAACGCGCGGGCACCGGAGAATTCACCCCCGAGCCGGAAGACGGCGGAGCCGGCTTTCGGGGGATTCCGA
>CAYSHI010000404.1:0-9484 GCA_964430745.1 uncultured Acidobacteriota bacterium
GTGCGGGAAACAAAAACAGGCGAGAGGGGCCAGCAGAGAGACCACGCCCCTCCCTCAGATCTGATGCGCCGAGTCGGACCTGCCACGTCCCGCCGCCGCCCACCAAGACGACTCCCCGTGCCAACCATGGAACGTTGGCGACGACTCGAAGGGTGAATTCTCCAGCGCCCGTGAGCGGCCAAGCGCGAGTGCATGAAGCAAGGCAGGACCTCCGGAGACACGCCGAACGCTCGGCCACCGGAGAATTCACCCCCGAGCCGGAAGACGGCAGAGCCGGCTTTCGGGGGATGCCGAGGCCTCGACATCGTTTCGCTGCCTGTCTCTGAGCGGTTACTCCGTGCCTGATCGGCCGGGCGGAGGTGTCGGTGGGCAGCGGGCGTTCAGCGGGTCACGGAAGTAGCTGCCTACCTCAGGCACTCGCGCTCGGCCGCCTATGCTGCCCGCCGATACCTCCGGCGGACGGCGGTGGGTGGCACGTCCATCTCATGGCATCAGAGTCGGCGGGCCGGGTGGGTCTGGGCGGGGAGATTCGTCTTGATGGGACCGATGCAGAGGGAGCGCGTAGGGCAGCGATGCCCTTGTCCCGTGTACTGCGCGCCATGAGAATCCGGCGAAGCCGCTCCCTCCGCGCACCTCACGCGAAAGGGTATCGCTGCCCCTAGCGTTCCCGCCTAGCACCCAGCTCCCGTCTAACCATTCCGAGCATCGCGGGGTCTCGACAAATCTCGGAAGGTCGAGCATCCTGTGCGGGCTTGTGCGCGGTTCGACGCGCAGACTTCCGCAACGAGGACAGCGAGATCTCATGAACGGTGTACACGACATGGGCGGGATGACCTGCTTCGGGCCGGTCGAGCGCGAAGACGACGAACCCGTCTTCCATCATGATTGGGAGAGACGTGTGTTCGCATTGTCGGCGGCGATGGGACGTAGCCGGTGAATCGTCGTGTCATGAAACGCGTCGGTACGCACCTCCTGGCCGCTTTCGCAGGTGTCCTCGTGGCGGCGATCGGCGGCTACGTGTGGTGGGTACTGAGCGGGGCCTCTCTGCAGCTGTGGCACACCGAAAGGTTGGACGCCGAGTTTCGAGCCCGCATGACGGACGAGATCCGTACCTTCGACGACTATCGCCGACTCGAATCGGACTTGTTCGAGCAGCTCGATGAACAGGTGTACGCCGAGGTGGAGACCGGGCCGGAGTACCGGCTCGTTCGCTACAGCGCGGGAAGCGCCGCCGACCCACGGAACCGACCGACGGACTGGAATCGCAGCTTCGAGCTGCCGGTCGAAGCTCCGCGGGGCGGCGTGTTGCTCCTGCATGGATTGTCGGACTCTCCCTACAGCCTTCGAGCGTTGGGGCGGACCCTGCACGAGCGTGGCTACTGGGTCGTGGGGTTGCGGCTGCCCGGGCACGGCACGATACCGTCGAGCCTCAAGTACATACGCAGCGACGACTTGATCGCGGCGACAAAGATTGCGGCCGATCACCTGGCGGCGCAGGTGCCGGGCTCGATCCACATCATCGGCTATTCGACGGGCGCCGCACTCGGCATCGACTACGCACTCCGCGTCGCGGAGGGAGAGCCTTTGCCTCCGCTCCAAAGCCTGGTGTTGATCTCTCCCGCCATCGGCGTTTCCCGCGCCGCCATCGCCGCCCGCTGGGTAGGATGGCTCGGAATGCTTCCCGGCCTCGAGAAGCTGGCGTGGACGGACGTTCTGCCGGAGTTCGATCCGTACAAGTACAACTCCTTCACGACCAATGCCGCCTGGCGGGTCCTCGACCTGACGCGCTCGGTGGCCGGCCGTGTGGAGGCCGGCGCGAGCTCCGGACTTCTCGAGGGCTTTCCGCCCACGCTCGTGTTTCTGTCCGCGGTGGACGCGACGGTTTCCACCGACGCCGTCGTCGACAACCTCCTGGAACACCTGCCGCCGCCCGCGCACGAGCTCGTGTTGTTCGATATCAATCGCAGCGAAGTGGCGGCGCCCGCGCTGGTGTCAGACCCGGGACCGCTCACCCGCCGGCTGATGAACGATGCGACCCTGCCGTTCGGTCTCACGCTGATCGGCAACGAGGGCCGCGACAGCCTCGTGGTCATAAGCCGGCAAAAGCCACCGCTGTCGAACGAGCCGAGCATCCATCCGCTCGGCTTGTCGTGGCCGAAGGGCGTGCTCTCGCTATCTCACGTCGCGCTGCCGTTTCCGCCGGACGATCCGGTGTACGGGTTGCCGGAGCACCAAGATCCGAGTCTCATCTACTTGGGACAGATCGGTGTTCAGGGCGAGCGAGGCCTCTTCAGCTTTCCGGATAGCTGGGTCCTTCGCCTGCGCCATAACCCGTTTTTCGACTACCTGGAGGGGCGGGTCGTCGATTGGGTCGAGGCCACGACCCGCTAACAGGCCCCGGGAGGAGGCCGCGGGTAGGGGCCCTTCTAGAATTCGCTGGGTCTCAGCCGGCGAATCCAGTAGCGCTCGCCGGTGTCCGGGTCGGCGGGGAGGTCGAGGCGGGCGATCGAGCCGTTGCCGTCGACGTACGCCGACTCCAGCGGCGCTGAGGCGCGCAGGCGCCATGCGTCGACGGAGCGGCTACCGACTTCGAGCTGCAACATGTCGCCCTCGGCGGTGAGCGAGAATCGCTCGAACGCGTCGTCCGCGTCGTTGAACGGGTTCGGCCCGCTGCCGCCCAGCAGGCTCATCCCCCCGACGCTGAAGCCGGTGCCGCCGCCGCGATTGGCCGGGTTCATCAGCACCGACGCGTGGATTCCCGTGGGCGCCATGACGACCAGCTCGAGGCTGCCGGTTCCCGTTTCCCAGAGCGCGGGCATCGTCAGGTTGAGCAGGCCCGGATTGGCAAACGCGGGCTCGCGCCCCCGGCAGGGTAGGTCCATCTTGGCCAGCGCGGTCTTGGCGCTGAGGGACAAGCCGCCGCCACCCGCGCCGGAGCTCGTCCCGCCGCCCGCAGGCGAGTTGCCGCCACTACCTTGGATGTCTCGCATGCGGCGCGCGGCGGCAATGCACTCGGCACCGACGGGCATGAACAGATACAGTCCCGCCGGCGCCTCGCGGTCGATCCCGACGAAGTCATCGATCTTGACGTCCTGATGCTTGTCGCCACCGTCGAGTTTCTTCACGAAACGGTCGTTCTCGTGTCGATACTCGACCGTGTACTCGATTCCGCCCATGGGTGTGTTGCGTTGGGTGGTGAATCGCACGCGGGTGGGGAAACCGTGGCGGTTGATCCAGGCGGTGCCGGTTGTCCGGCTCATGAGAGTGCCGCCTTGAATCTCACCGGAGTCGGCCGAGCGATCGAGCTCGGCGGCCTCGTACGTGAACCCGAAGACGCCGACTTCGCGGTCGAATTCGTCCAGCCGCATGCCCCAGACGGCGCGCACCCCGAGTGGCTCGCCGTCGGCGCGTTCGAGTATGTAGCCCACCTCCTGGCTCGCGCGGAAGCCGAGAAAGGTCTCGGCGTCGACACTCTGCGCCCCCGCCGCGCCGTGCTCGTGGGCCGCGCGAAGGGGCGACGCGCTCAGGCAAACCCCGGCGACCAGGATACCTACAGCGAAGGTGACGAGTTTCGGACGCATGATTCCTCGGGAGGCCGCCGCTTCGGGGCGCGAAGGCTGTTGAACGACCTTGTCTCCCATTGTACGAGACGCGGGCGCCGCGCGGACGGCCGCAAGCGTTGCTTGAAGGTCTGAGCCGGCCGCAGGCGTTGCTTGAAGGTCTGTCAGGAATCCGGAATCGTGGGGAGGTGCTCGAGAGCGTTCTCGAGCAGGATCCGGTGGTAGCGGTCGAAGTTCTGTCGCGTGAGCGGGATGTAGCGGTCGGGTTGCGGCGGATTGCCCTCGAGGATCTCTCCGTTGGGGCGCAGCGTGTGCCCGACGTTCCACATGAAGCGGACGACCGGCTGTTCGGTGCCGGGAAAGTGGAGAATCTCTTCGGCCTCCCACGTATTGCTGTAGCCACCGGTGGGCATGCCGACGATGTAGGCGAGGGCGTTGTCCGCGAACATCGACACGAACTGGTCGAGGTGCGAGCCGCCGCGCGGGCCGCTGAGAATGGCGATCGGCCCGCGAAAATGGACCGGGGCCGGCTGCAGGACGCCGTCCGCGTCGCGCGGCAGGTGGGCAAGCTTGAACGGCACCGGCGCCGTGTACTCGTCGCCCCGTTCGAGCGCTTCGATCGCGTCCGTACGGGCCCACTCGTGCAGCCAACTGCCGCTCTCGTTGAGACCGAAGATGTCGGGGGCGTCCGCGTCGTCCTCCGCTTCGCTCCATTCGCGGACGAAGCGCTCACCCGCGTCGCTGAGGCGTATGTTCCCGAACGTGGTCCGGAAGGGTCGATCCACGAGACGTTGGATCGCGTAGGCACCCCGCGAGCCGCCGCTGCTATCGGTGACGTCGATGATCAGGGCATGGTCGAGCAGCTCGTTCGCTTCGGCATACTCCATGAGATCCACGACGTCTTGGATGAGCTCGAACTCGAAGTCGAGCCACTGCAGCAGAACCACCGGGCGGCCGTCGTCGGGCAGCAGGACGTTGAAATCGAAGCGCTCCAGGACCGCGGTGAAGCCGGGATAAAGGGGGTCTTCGGGAGCCGGTGCGTGCACCGAATCCTCGTCGACGTAGGGGAGGGAGACCGTGAAGCGCTCCCCCGATTCACGTTCGAGCTCGAGGCGCAGCTCGTCCTCGTACAGGGCCGGGGGGACATCCCGGGCGCGCAGCGGCATGTCGCGAGCCATGTCCCAGTACAGCCCGTGGATGGAGGAATGCACGACCCAGGGCGTGAAAAGCTCGACGTACTCTTCGATCGAACGTCCGTTGACCGCGAAGACAAGGTCGCCCGGCGCCGGCGCGTCGGCGCCGTCGAACCTCGACGTGTCGATGGCGGCGACGAAGAACGACGGGCGATCGATGTCCGTATAGTCGGGCAATATGTGGATCGGCGCCCGGGTTCCGCTCGCCTCGGGAGGTCTGAGGCCGCCGTCGGCCGGTACGACATCGAGATGATGGTCTCGCCGCGCGTTGCTCAGCTTGACCAGGGCGTAGTACAGATCGGCTTCTGTCGTGGCCCCGACGACCTCGTCGCGAAGTGCGCGCATATCGTCGAGGGGGGAGAAGTCGAGCGCTTCTTCTTTGAGCGGTGAGAACGCTTCACGCCTCTCGGTCATCGCGAGGATTTGTTCGAAGAGGGCAGCTCGGGATTCCTCCGTACCTGATCTCGAGTCCGCCGTCGGGGTCTCCTGCTGCGGCGGGGGTGTCGTGCATGCCGTGAATAGCAGCGTCGCGATCATCGAGACCGCCGCAATCGCGAGGCCCGCCGCGCCGTTGCGCCGGTCCGGGCTCGAAGCGTCGAGCGACCGACGAGCATCACAGGATCCGCGTCGTCCTTTCGCGAACATCATGGACCTCCTCGGCTTTCCGCCCAGGTGCGTGCTATCTGAATGACCCGATCGACCTCGGCGTCGTTGTTGTAGATGCCCAGCGACATCCGCAGCACGCCGCGGCGAATCGAGAGGCGCACTCCGTTGCGGCGCAGCTCCTCGTAAAGATCGTTCATCGCCGGGTCGTCGGCCGAATCGTGGCGCCCGCCGCCGCTCTCGCCGACCGAGACGATGTGGGCTCGATCCGGCGCGTCGGCAGCCCCGACCACCGGCAGGCCGATTTCCGCGAGCCCGGTCGCGAGACGAGCGGCGAGCGCCCGCAGGTGGCCCTCGATCCTGTCCATGCCGATCGATCGAAGCAGCTCGATCGACGCGTGCGCGGCGGCCGCGCCGAGGTAGTTGAAGTTGCCGAGATCGAAGCGATGCGCGCCCGCCTGGAAGCGCAGGTCGCCGGAGCCGATGGCGGTCTCGTGAGCGTCGCCCAGATCGACCCCGTAGCGTGCGACGTGTCGCGGGTGCAGGTCATCGGCGACCTCGCGGCGCACCCAGAGGAAGCCGAACCCGTAGAACGCCAACAGGCATTTCTGCGTCGCCACGGCAAGCGCGTCGACGCCGAGGTTTTCGATGTCGATATCAATGGCGCCCACCGATTGCGCCGCGTCCAGCAGCACGAGGGCGCCGTGGCAGCGGGCGGCCTCCGCCACCGGATCGATGTCGGTGACGAAGCCGGGAGCGAAGGAAATGTGCGGCAGCGTGACGAGGCGCGTCCGCTCGTCGATCGCCGCAGCCATCGCTTCGCTGGGCACGCGGCCGCCATCGGGCTCGATCGCGCGCACCTCGACATCGTGCAACAGCCGCAGGTTGTACCAGAGAAAGACGTTGTTGGGATGCTCGAGCTCAGGACACAGCACGACGTTGTCGCCGGGTTCCCAGGGGATACTGGCGGCGAAGAGATTGAGGCCTTCGGAGACGTTCTTGGTCAGCGCTACGTCCGCGGCATCACCGTGTACGAGCGCCGCGAACGCCGTGCGAGCGCCCTCGGCGTGGAGGCGGAGCTCGTCCTTCTCGCCGGTGCCCATCATGCGTGCGTCGAGATAGGCGTCGATTGCCCGTCTCACCGGCACGCTGATCAGCCCACGAACCCCGGAGTCGAGGTATATCTGCTGCTCGGCGCCGGGGAATAGGGAGCGCACGCGGCTCATGCCGAGAGTCCGGGGTCGGATCGCCCTTCTTCGGAGCGGGCTACGATCGTCGTCCCCACCAGGTCTCCCATGACGTTGATGGTCGTGTTGCCCATATCAACGAGACGGTAAATGCCGCCGACGATCGCCGCCACCTCGAGCGGCAGACTGAACGCCTGCACGAAGATGAGCGAGACCACGAGGCCGCCGCCGGGGATCCCACCGGAGCCCTCCGACAAAAGCAGGCCGACGAGGAGGATGGTGAGGATCGACGTGCCCGAAAACTCGATCCCCGCCGCCTGCGCGGTGAACATCAGCACCGCCGAAAGCATGATCGAGGTCCCGTCCTTGTTGATCTGGGCGCCGAGCGGCAGGGTGAGCGAGTAGACCCCGCGCGGAAGCTTCATCTTCTCGGCCACGTCGAAGGCCACGGTCAGCGATGCCAGGCTCGAGGTAGTAGCGACGGTCGTGGCCCAAAGCTCTCCGCCGGCCCGCAAGAAGCCCAGCGGGCTTCGCCCGCCGAGCGACCGCAGCAGGATCATGTACACGACGACCATGCCGAGTTGTGCCCCCCAGACGCCGCCGATGAAGCGGGCCAGGGGCCCGAACAGCTCGGCGCCGTAGCGCCCCACGGTAACGGCCATGAGCGCGCCGATGCCGTACGGGGCCGTCTTGAGGATGACCTCCACGAGCTTACGAAAAAGCTCGGCCCCGAGCCCGTAGGCGGCGCGCAACTTGTCCCGTGGCTCGGGCGGCAGCAGCAGCGTCGTGATCCCGAGGAGGATGGTGAAGACGACGAGTTGCGCCACCTTCCCCTCGGCGAGCGCCTGGAAGACATTCGATGGGACCATGTCCACCACCACGTCACCCAAAGACGGGACTTCGCCGATGGTTGCCGCGGCCGGCTCACTGAGCTGGATGCCGTCTCCCGGGCGCAGGACGGACATGACGCCGAGCCCGAGCGACAGCGCGAACGCCGTCGTCACGACGTAGTAGGCGATGATCTTGCCGGCGAGTCGACCGAACGTGCGCAGCTCCGTCAATGTCGTCAACCCCGCGAGCAGGTTGAAGATCACCAGCGGTATCGCCGCCGACATCAGCAAGCGAACGAAGAGCTGCCCGACAGGCTCGATCACCGCGACGCGGTCACCCAGGAGCGCTCCCGCGGCCGCGCCGACAACCATCCCGATCAGGATTCGAGTACCGATACCGAGCCGGCGCGGTGACGGTTCTTCGTTCACCTGTGCCCTCCGGTCAGGGTGAGCCGGCAACGCCCGGCTAACTCTTTTCCCGTGCCTCGGTCAGCCACTTCTGCACGTCGGCGGTGTTCATCCGCGCGGCCGTGAAAGCGCGCTGAGCGCGTTCCAGAAAGGCGACGTCGCCGGTGATGTCGGAGCGCCCACCGGGGTCAGGGTCTGAGCTTTTCGCCGCCGCCTCGAGCTCCTCGACACGCTTGTCGGCTTCGGCGATCTTGGACTGCACCGCCTCGGTGTTCATGCGGGCGGCGAAAAATGCCCGGTCGGCGCGGTCGAGAAAGGCGCGCCAGGATTTGACCCGTTCGAGGTCGTCGCCGCGCCCGGCCTCCTGGCCCGAGACGAACCCAGCGAGGGAGGTCGCCGGCGCGGCAAACGAAAGCACGGCTACGAGCACTGTGAGCGCGGTGATCAGGCGTCGGTGCGGCATGGTCTCCCTCCTCGGGTCCCCGTCGATGGTTCCCGGTTATCATAGAACCTGCTGATTCCCCCCCCAAGCGGTGCGGCTCGAGCAGGTGCGCCACCAAGAAGGCGTGGCGTCGCGGGCCGCCGGTGTGGTACCGGAAACGGAGGGAAGGGGCTCGCGTCAGCGCCCGGCCCCGGACTGCCGGTTGTACTCTCGCATGAGCTCCCGAACACGCCCGTGCGGCAGGGCGACGATCTCGTTACCATCGCGGCCCACCATCGTCTCCGCCGCCACCAGGGCGTTGATGATCGCCTCCTCCGTCGCCTGGACCGTGGCGTTGAAGATCGGCGTGATGCCGCTGTTGCGGACCATCTGTATCGTTGCCGGGCCGAGGCCGCCGGCAGCGCCCGCGTTGGCGGTCGAGAAAGCCACGAAGATGTCGCCCGAGCCGTTGCTGGAAATGCTGCCGGTGCGCGCGACGCCAAGACTTGCGCGCCGGGCCAGGCGTTCGAGTTGGTGGGAAAGGAGGGGGGCGTCCGTGGCCACGACGATGATGATCGAACCGTCGCCGGCGAACGGGTCCATCGGTCCCGCGGGCCCCGCTGTAGCCGCTGCCAGGGGTTGGGCACTTCCGTAGTCGACGAGCTCGCGACCGATGGGTACGCCGTCGATGCGAAGCAGGTTTCGACCGCCGAAGTTAGCCTGCACCAACACCCCCACCGTGTAGCCACCGGCATCCGTCGAGAGCCGTCGAGACGCTGTGCCGATGCCGCCCTTGAAGCCGTAGCAGATCATGCCCGTGCCGCCCCCGACATTTCCTTCGGCTACCGGTCCCGAGGTGGCGGAATCGAGGGCGGCGAAGACGTGCTCGGGGCGCACGTGGAAACCGTTGATATCGTTGAGCCACCCGTCGTAGGTTTCGGCTACTACGGGCAGCGACCAAGGCTGGAACAAGGCACCCGTCCGCGCCTGCCAACCGATGATCGCGTCGCGCACGACGCCGACGCTGTGGGTGTTGGTAATGGCGATCGGCCCCTCGAGAAACCCCGATTCCTTCAACCAGGTCGTGCCTGTCATCTCGCCGTTGCCGTTGAGCGCGAACCAGCCGCCGAACACGGGATCGCTGGCGTCGCCGCGCGGGAAGACCACTGTCACGCCGGTACGCACAGGTCCCTCGCCGACGACCAAGTTTCCGTCGCCCTCGATCAGTGTCGTGTGCCCCACGCGCACACCGTCGACGTCAGTGATGGCATTCAGGGGCCCG
>CAYSHI010000405.1:0-5341 GCA_964430745.1 uncultured Acidobacteriota bacterium
TACCGGGTCCGTACGAGCCGACGCCCGCGCGCCCGGTGGGTACGAGCTCGGCGCCGAGACCGTACGGCTCGTGCAGATGGCCGACGAGTACCCGGTGAGGCCGAAGGAGCACGGCATCGAGTTCCTCATGGATCACCGCCACTTGTGGCTGCGTTCGTCGCGCCAGCACGCCGCTCTCCGTGTACGCAGCAAGGTCGTCCACATCTGTCGGTCGTACTACCACGATCGCGGATTCGTGCTCATCGATAGCCCGATCCTGACGCCGACTTCGGTGGAGGGCACGACGACGCTGTTCTCCACCGACTACTTCGGCGACAAAGCGTTCTTGAGCCAGAGTGGGCAGCTGTATCTCGAGCCCGCCTGCATGGCTCACGGCCGAGTGTTCTGCTTCGGGCCGACGTTCCGTGCCGAGAAGTCCAAGACACGCCGGCATCTGATGGAGTTCTGGATGCTCGAGCCGGAGGTCGCGTACGCTACGCTCAACGACTGCATGGACCTCGCCGAAGACTTCATCGAGCACGTCGTGCAGACGGCGCTGGAGGAGTGCAAGGACGAGCTCGAGGTGCTCGAGCGCGACACCACCGCTCTCGAACGAGTGGTCAAGCCGTTTCCCCGGATCCACTACGACGAGGCCGTGCAGATCCTTCATCGGGGAGGGGAGGAGTTCGAGTGGGGCTCCGACTTCGGTGGCGGGCACGAGACGCTGATCTCGGAGGCTTTCGATCGGCCCGTGCTCATTCATCGGTTCCCGACCGCCATCAAGGCGTTTTACATGGAGCCTGATCCCGAGCGGCCGGAGACGGCGCTGGCGGTGGACATGATCGCCCCTGAGGGCTACGGCGAGATCGTCGGCGGCTCCGAGAGGATTCACGACCACGACCTGCTGCTGTCGCGCATCCGCGAGCACGGACTCGACGAAGAGCGCTACCGATGGTATCTCGATATTCGCAAATACGGTTCCGTGCCGCACGCCGGCTTCGGCATGGGTCTCGAGCGAGTCATCGCCTGGATCACGGGGCTGCCGCATCTGCGCGAGACGATTCCCTATCCGAGAATGTTGGGACGCCTGAACCCGTGAGCCGGTCTCCGCTCGAACGGGCCAGCCGGCTTCTGGCCACCGGTTTCGGCGCCGGCTTTCTCTGGCCGGCCCCCGGGACCTGGGGCTCGCTGCTCGGTGTGGCCCTGTTCATTCCGTTGCTGGCTCCGCTCGACTGGCGATGGCAGCTGGCGGCCGGCGTCGCCCTGACGTTGGCGGGAACTCTTGCCGCGGAGATCGCCTCGCCCGGATTGGGCGGCGATGATCCCTCTGCGGTCGTGGTCGACGAATGGGCGGCGATGTGGCTGTCGATGGTGGCCGTGCAAACGCCGCTGGGGTGGTTCCTGGCGTTCTTCCTGTTCCGCATCTTCGACATCATCAAACCGTTCCCGGGCCGACGATTCGAGGCGCTCCACGGCGGCGTCGGTATCATGGCCGATGACGTGGTCGCGGCCGTCTACACGCAGGTGTGTGTGCGCTTGATATTCATCGCCGGCGCCGCCGCTCAGATAGGGATCTTCAGCTCCGCCGCCGGCTCGCCGTGAGTCGAGCCGGCGGCGGCGAGCTGCAGCGTCTGGGCACCGAGATCGGCAACGCCCTGCGAGCACGGGACGAGACCCTGGCGATCGCCGAGAGCTGCACCGGCGGCCTCATCGCCGCAACCCTGACGGCGGTTCCCGGGGCTTCGGACTTCTTCTGGGGAGCAGCCGTGGTGTACACGGCACACGCGAAGGAGGCGCTTGCCGGCGTTGCCGCCGATACCCTCGAGCGGCACGGAACCGTATCGGCCGAGACCACGGCGGAGTTGGCCCGTGGCGCGCGCGCGCGTTCCGGCGCCACCTACGGATTGGCGGTGACCGGCTGGGCGGGGCCGACCGCCGGCCCCGGGTCGGAGGTCGGCGAAGTTCACGGGGCGCTCTGTCACGTCGCCGGGATAGAGCGCGGCCGCTGGCACTTCGACGGCGATCGTGAGTCCGTGCGCGAAGAGGGCGCCCGCGCGGTACTGATGCTCTTGCAAGGCCTGCTGACGGCGGCCCAGGATGACACCGATGAATGATCTCGTTTCGGATGCGGTTCGCAATATCGAGTCGATTTTCGGCGGACTACTGATTGGATTCGCTTTCGGCAGCGTGCCGTTCGGGTACCTGTTGGTGCGACTCAAGACCGGCGGCGACGTACGCCGAAGCGGAAGCGGCAACATCGGCGCCACCAACGTCGGCCGCGCCCTCGGCGTTTGGGGGGGAACCGTCACGCTGGCACTCGACGCCGCCAAGGGCGCCGCTGGCGCCTATGCCGCGGGCTACGTCGGCGCCGCCGTCGCCGGTACCGACTCGTTGCCCTGGGCGGCCGCCGGAGCCCTCGGCGCGGTTCTCGGCCATTGCTACACGCCCTGGCTTCGCCTGCGTGGAGGCAAGGGGGTCGCCACCTGGCTCGGCGCATTCGGTCTGATCGCCCCGTCGGCGACGGCAATCGCCCTGGCGGTCCTCGTCATGGTCCTGGGAGCTACCCGGATGATGTCGCTCGCGTCGCTGTCGGCTTCGCTGGTGTTGCCGGCGGCGGCCTGGTGGTTGGGTAGCCCCGGGGTCACCGTCGCCGCCACGATGCTCGCGGCGCTGATTATCGTCTGGCGTCACCGGGCGAACATCGTCCGCATCGTACGTGGGCAAGAGCGTAGGCTCGGGAAGGCACAGGCATGAGCGCGGATCGAAGCGACCTGAACGCCGCATCGGAGTGCTCGGCGCCGGCTCCTAGGGTACCTCTCTGGCGGTGCACGCCGCCCGTGCCGGGCATCATGTGACCCTGTGGTCGCGTCGACCGGAGGCAGCGGAGGCGATGTCCCGCACGCGCGAGAACATCGACTACCTCCCGGGGTGCGAGTTGCCGGATGCCCTGAACATCACCGCCGATGCCGCCGCGTGCCTGCACGGAGCCGACCTGGTTGTCAGCGTGGTTCCTTCGCGTTTTCTGCGCCCGACGTGGGAAGGCTTCGGCGCCCTGTTTCCGCCCGGCGCCGACCTGGTTTCCGCGACGAAGGGACTCGAAGACGAGAGCGGCCTGCGCATGACGGAGGTGATTGCCGAGTACACGGAGGGGAGACACGCCTCGCTGATGGCGCTCTCGGGGCCCTCCTTTGCCGCCGAGCTGGCCCAGGGCCATCCGACGGCGGTAACACTCGGCTGTACCGACATGGAAGCCGCGGAGCGGGTGCAGAGTTGCCTCAGTCACGGGCCCCTCCGCGCTTACCGGAATCCGGACATCATCGGCGTGGAGCACGGCGGGGCCCTGAAGAACGTCATCGCCATTGCCGCCGGCATTGCCGATGGGCTCGGATTCGGCACCAATACGCGCGCGGCATTGATCACTCGGGGGCTCAAAGAGCTCTCCGCGCTCGCGGTGGCCCGCGGCGCCGCGCCCGCGACCTTGATGGGGTTGGCCGGGCTCGGAGACCTCGTGCTCACCTGCACGGGGCCCTTGAGTCGCAACCGCCATGTCGGTGTCGAGCTCGGCCGCGGGCGCACGCTGCAGGACATCATCGGCGGCATGCAGATGGTCGCCGAGGGCGTCGAGACGACCGCCGCCGCGTATCATCTCGGGCGTCGGACCGGGGTGCAGATGCCGATCACGGGAGAGGTCCAGGAGATCCTCCACGGAGGCAAATCGCCGAGAGCCGCCATCGAGGATCTGATGGCCCGCGCGCTGGTCGAGGAGTAGAGCAGAAAGGTCTCACTATTGGCGTCTTGTGTGCTACGATCTGGCCTATGCGTTACATAAAGCAAGTTGTGTGTTCGATAACGTTCTTGTGCGTGCTGCCGATCACCATCGGCAACGTGGGCGCAGCCCCGGGCCCGACCGCGATCACTGCCGCGTCACCGCAGGATCCGGAAAACATCGATCCGCGCGATCTGCAGATCCTGGCGATCCTCTACATCGAGGATAACCAGCCGTACGAGGCCATCCCCCTGCTCGAGCGGTCGGTCGACCTGTACCCCGAGAACGGCGAGACCTACATGTGGCTCGGCGTGGCGCAGTTCTTGACCGAGCAGTTGCCGCTGGCCGAGGAATCGTTCATGAAGGCCCTGTCCCGCAATCCGGGGCTCACCGACGTTCGCAACTACATGGGTGTGCTCCGGTTCAAACAGGGCGATTTGGACGCCGCGGTGCGCGAGTTCCAAGTGGCTCTGGCCGATCCGGTCTATCCTCCGATCTCGAAGGCCAGGGTGCGCCTGAACCTCGGCAACGTGTACCTGGAAAAGGGCGATCCCGAGTCGGCGCGCGAGTATCTGACCGCCGGCGCCGCCGCCGTCACCGCTAGCGATCAGAGCTTCCAACCGATCCATATCCAGCTCGCCAAGGCGCTCAAGGAGCTGGGTCGGACCCAGGAGGCGATCGCTGCCCTACTGAAGGTCACCGAAGCCGACGATCTCAACGTCGAGGCGCACCTGGAGCTCGGCATGGCGTATCGCGACCTTTCGCAGGCACCGGCTGCCCGCCGTCATTTGCAGAAGGTTGTCGATCTTGCGCCCGGCACGGATGTCAGCGCCCGGGCACAGGCCGCGTTGGCCCGGCTGCAGAGCTAGTGTCCCACGTCGTGAATAGGGTGACGTTCGTGGCTGCGAGATGGGTGCAGATACAAGGCGTCTCGACGAGATGATGCCGTGGCGCATCGTGGAGGAGAGACAACGCCGTAGATGCGCCCATCTCGCAGCCATCCGTTGGACAGGCGGGAGTCAACGTATTTACGACGTGGGACACGAGTGTCCCGCCCGGCACGCGCGGCGCGCGCCATGAAACGGCGTTGATCGGGGCTCTCGGTCGCTCGCTCGGCCGTACGCGCGAGCGCTTGTCGCAGGCGTTGCGGCGTATTGTGCCTTCGGGCAGACCCGACGAAGCCACGCTCGAGACACTCGAGGAGGCGCTCATCGAGGCCGACGTGGGTCCGGCCGTCGCCATGCGACTCGTGGAGCAGTTGCGGGAGTCGCCGGGAGACGAAAGCCCCCGGGAACAGCTCCGTCGGTCGATGCTCGAGGTGCTGTCTGCCAACCAGCCGACGCCGACCCGGCGTCCCGAAGGGCGACCGCAGGTGATTCTTCTCGTGGGGGTAAACGGCTCGGGCAAGACCACGAGCACCGCAAAGCTCGCCGCCATGTTCCGCAACAGCGGTGACAGCGTCGTTCTGGGGGCCGCAGATACGTTCCGCGCAGCCGCCGTCGAGCAGCTCAAGGTATGGGGAGAACGCCTCGGCGTGCCGGTCATTGCCCACCAGGCGGGTGGCGATCCCGCCGCGGTCGTTTACGATACCTGCGA
>CAYSHI010000406.1:0-3035 GCA_964430745.1 uncultured Acidobacteriota bacterium
GCGATCTCGACGATGCGCTCGCGTCCGAGCTTGGCGCCGAGTTCGTAGAAATAGACGTTGCACGAGCGGCCGATGGCCGCCTGCAGGTCGACCGTGCCATGCCCGGCGGGGACGTTGCACCGCCGGTACTGCCCGAAGAAAGTACCGCCGCCGTTGCAGAAAGCCGTTGTCTGCGGCGTGATCAACCCGTGCTCGAGCCCGGCGGCGGCCATCAACAGCTTGAACGTCGAGCCCGGTGGATACGAGCTCTGCAGAGCCCGGTTTTGCAGCGGATCGGCCGGGTCGTTCATCAGCGCTTCCCACTCACCGCGCGAGAACCTGCGCGCGAACATATTCGGGTCGTAGGTGGGCGCCGATGCCAGAGCGAGCACACCGCCTGTGTTCACATCGAGCATGACGATGGCGCCCTTCTTGCCGGCCAGCAATGCCTCCGCCCGTTGCTGTAGGGCCAGATCGATCGTGAGTGTGAGCGTGTTGCCCGGTTGCGGCGGCGCCTGGTTGAGCACCTGAACGGTGCGTCCGGCGCTGTTGACGAGCACCTGCTCGTCGCCTGCCCGGCCGGCGAGAGAGTCGTTGTGGACGCGCTCGATGCCGTTCTGGCCGACGATATCTCCCATGCGATAGCGACCCGGATCCCACGCGTTGAGCTGGTCGCGATTGATCTCGCCGACGTATCCGAGCACGTGGGCCGCCACCAGGCCTTTGGGGTAATGGCGCTTGTGCTCCGGCTGGATGATGACCCCGGGGAACTCCAGCGAGCGGGCCTCGATGGCCGGAACCAGCGCGGGGTCGATGTCGTCGGCGATGACCACAGGCTGGAAGACCGGGATGTTGCGTTGGCCGGTGAGGCGTTCGGCCAGGAGGTCGGGTTCCTCGCCGAGCACGCCGGCGAGCCAGGCGAGAGTCTCGGTTCGGTCTTCGATTTCCTCACGCACGATCGCGACGTTGAACGCCGGGCGGTTGGCGGCGAGCAGCAGACCGTTACGGTCGGCGATAAGGCCGCGCGGCGCCCGTACGACGAGATTGCGTAGCCGGTTGTTCTCGGACAGCTCGCGATAGTGGGCGGCGTGCACGACCTGCAGCCGCCAAAACCCGAAGAGCAACAAGGTCACCAGCAGAAGGACGAGGCCCTCGGCGACGCGGACTCGGCTCGCGAGACGGTTGCGCACCTGTGGGCTTTCCAGGACAGGCTCGCTGCTGTTGATCCCGAAACGCCGGCGTTTACGCGAGCCGGGAGCGTTGCCGGAAGATCCGGGCCGCCATGGGCCGACGCTACTCATCGTCTACCCACGTGGCTCCTCCGCAGGGCCCGTTGCTCCCACCGTCGCAGCGCCGATAGCGCGGCAAAGGCGGCGATGGCTGTCGCGACGGCGCGGATCGCCACGTCGAAGAGATCGATCGAGACCGGGCGGCCGAGCATCATCTGCCAGGCCTCGACGATGAGACCTTCGAGGGCTGTGGCGGCGCCGACCACGATCGCCTCCGGCAGCGGGCCGCGCACCACCAGGAAGCCGCCGAATGCAGCGATGAGCCCGGCGACCGACGTCTTGGCGAATGCATGCAGTCCGAGGATGCCGCCTGCGAGTCCGTCCTGGATCAGGCCCGCACCTGCCCCCAGCAGGATCGACCCGTGAAACGAGCTGCGTAGCGATTGGACGACGACGTAGATCAGCAACCAATCGATCACACCCAGGCCCGACCAGACCTGCGGCAGGAAAACCTGCACCACGCCCAGGGCGAAGAGTGCGGCGAGCGAGCGGAGCACGCTCATTCACTGTCCGACCCGGCCGAGGGAGCCAAAAGCAGCACCATGTCCACGCGTCGAACATCCGCCAGGGGCTCGAGTGCGATATCGAGGAACAACGCCGCCTCGGTGCGGGCGAGGGTGGGCAACCGCGGCAATCCGGGCACCGGAGCGCCTTCCACGACACTCCGAACGCGTGCTACTTCGAGCCCGGGCGGGTAGATGCCGTCGTCACCGGAAGTCACCACGAGGTCGCCGGCGCGCACGTCGGCGAGGCTGGTTACGTACCCGAGTTCGAGCGAAGCGCCCCCCGCGCCGTGCACCACGCCGTGAGCTCCGGTGCGTACGACCTTGGCGCCGACGGCGCTCTTCGGGTCGGTGATCAACTGTACCTGGGACGTATACGGAGAGACGTGCACCACCCGGCCGATGACGATGGCCGTCGGTGAAACGACGGCCGAGTCGAGAACGACGCCGTCGCGCGAGCCGCGGTTCACGGTGAAGGTCTCGTAGACGTGGGCAATGTCGCGTCCGATCGTCTGCGCCGCGATCGCCGGCACGTCGAGGCGTTCCCTGAGGCCGAGCAACTGCCGCAGTCGCGCGTTTTCGCGGGCCGACTCCTCGAGGGTGTTCGCGCGCCGCTCGAGCACGCCCATGCGAGCGCGCAAGGCGTCGGCCTCCGAAGCCCTGCCGATCAGACCGACGTAGTCCGTCCATCCGTTGGCGATGCCCAGCCAGATCGACGATACGACCCGATGCACGGGAGAGACGACGGTCTGGATGGATCCCTCGACCGTGGTGACCGTATCGGCGCGGTTCACCTGATACGACATCATGACGAAGAAGACGAACAGAAGGCCGACCAGCAGTGCTACGGAGCTGGCGTGGCGGCTGATTGTCTCCATGTCGCCTCAGCGGTTCGGAATCGTCCCGTTTCGCCTACGGCAGGCAAACACGCCGCAGCAAATCCAGGTCGTCGAGAATCCGACCGACTCCGAGAACCACCGACGAGAGGGGGTCCTCGGCGATCGACACCGGCACGCCGGTTTCTTCGCGCAGGCGGACGTCGAGGTTGCGCAGCAACGCCCCGCCGCCCGTCAGAATGAGCCCCTTGTCGATGAAGTCGGCCGACAGCTCCGGGGGGGTGCGCTCGAGCGCCATCCGCACGGACTCGACGATCGAGGAGGTCACCTCGCTCAAAGCGTCCCGGATCTCTCGATCGGTGATGGTGATTGTCTTCGGCTTGCCTTCGACGAGGTCCCGACCCTTGATGTCCATGGTCAGTTCCTCG
>CAYSHI010000407.1:0-12414 GCA_964430745.1 uncultured Acidobacteriota bacterium
TAGCTGCCGTCCGGAGGGCGAACGCCGGCGAGCGCCAGCGCTGTTGGGGCGACGTCTTTCACCGACACGAAGGCGTCGTCGAGCCGGCCGGTCGTGCCGGCGCCGGGTAGCTTGACGATCGCAGGTACACGCGTGCCGCCCTCGGTGGGGAAGGCCTTGAACAGGCGGAACGGCGCCGTGGCTGCCTGCGCCCAGCCGGCGCTATACGCGACGTAGGACCCGGGCCGGCCCATGTTGGCGAAGCTGTTGTCGTATCCCTTCCATGTCCAGTCGGCGTCCTCGACGGGATTCCCTTCGGCTCCGTTGTCGGACGAGAACATGATGAAGGTGTTGTCGATTTCGTCGATTTCGTCGAGGAACTCCAGCAAACGACCGACGTTGTCGTCGAGGTTCTCCACCATCGCCCCGAACAGCTCCATTTCCCTCGCCTCGACGCGACGTTGCTCCTCGGTCAGGGTCTCCCACGCCGGTACGAAGCGTGGCCGGGGGGGCGCCTCGACATCGGCGTCGATCACACCGGCGCTTTTCAGCCCATCGACACGCCGCGCGCGCAACACGTCCCAGCCCTCATCGTAGGTACCGCGGTAGCGGTCGATGTATGCGTCCGTAGCCTGCAGCGGCCAGTGAGGCGCCGTGAATGCCGCCACCGCGAAAAACGGCCGGTTCTGGTCGCGCGCCGCTCCCACGTACTCGATCAGCTTGTCGGTGTAGAAGTCGGTGGAGTAGAAATCCGCGGGCAACTCGGCGTCGACGCCGTCCTCGATGTACGGAGCCGGAGAATCGTCGGCGTCCAGTCGGCGGCGATCAGCGAAGTGGCTTGCGCCCCCGGGAAGCAACACGAACGAGCGCTCGAAGCCGCGGACCTCGGGACGGGTCGTGTCGGTGGCGCCGAGGTGCCACTTGCCGGCGATAGCGGTCAGATAGCCGGCGTCCGCGAGCAGGCTCGCCACGGTGACCACGCGATTCGAAAGGACTCCCTCGTACCCCGGTTGTCCCTGCTGGTTTTCAGCGGCATCACCGTCCATCGTTCCGAGCCCCGCCGGATGGGCATCGACCCCGGTCAGCAGCATCGCCCGCGTCGGCGAACAGGCCGGCGAAACGTGGTAGTTGGTAAGCACCGTTCCCGCGGCGGCGAGCCGGTCGATGTTCGGCGTTCGGATCTCGCTCCCGAGGAAGCCGAGGTCCGAGAATCCGAGGTCATCCGCGACGAGCAGGAGAATGTTGGGCGGCCGGCTCGCCCGCGGCGTCTCCACCGGCGTGTCGCCGGGCGAGCACGCCGGCGCCCCGATCAGCGCGGTGGCCAGTGCGATCGAAGCTGGTCTCATCATTGCCCCGGTCCGGTAAGTGCCCTCGTCAACCCGGTTTGCAGGCTGCCCACGTCAGGGTATCGACCACTGCCGTCAACGCCTACGTTCTGGCGGTTGGTCAGAAGGATCACGCCGAGGTTGTCCGCGGACACACCGAGAACGTAGGTGCCGGTGAAGCCGCTGTGGACGAAGCTCCCCGGCGGCGCCTCATCCGGAACCTGCCAGCCGAGCGCCTGCTCGTCCCCGGTTGCGGCAAGGAACGACTCGACGACCCCGGCGCTGATGTATCGGCGGCCGCCGTACTCGCCCCCGTCCAGAAGCAATTGCATCAGGACCTGAAGGTCGCCGGCGGTCGAGAAGAGCCCGGCGTGCCCTGCGCTCCCGTCGAAGGCGTGAAACGCGTTGCCGTCGTTGACCTCGCCCACGAGCGTGTAGCGACGCCACGCGTTCCACGCGTTCGGGTCGCCGCCGATGCGATAGCCGAAGTCGGCATCGTGCACCATGCGGTGTTCATAGGGATTGCCGTGCGAGGTGGCGGCGTAAGGCAAGGTGGGCCCCGACATGGGCGGCCCCGTGGCCTCCGCGGTCGGCCCCGACCCGCGTTGGGACACGGCGGGCCGAAAGCCTGTCGAGGACAGGCCCAGCGGCTCGTACAGTCGCTCGCGCAGGAAATCCTCCAGCGGCCGGCCGCTGACGTTCTCGACAACGAGACCCAGCAGCATGAAGCCCAGGTCGGAGTAGTGCCGTTCGGTACCCACCTCCCACGCCAGCGGCAGGTCGCGGATGTACTCGTAGGCCTGCGTCGCGTCGCCGGCGTGGTAGTAGACCGGCTTCCACTGATGAAGGCCGGAGCGGTGCGTGAGCAGGTGACGAAGGGTGATGTCCGCCTTGCCGCTGCCCCCCGGCTCGGTGGCGAAGTCCGGTAAGTAGGCGCTCACCGGCGCGTCGAGCTCCAGTTCGCCCGCGTCTACCAAGAGCATGACGGCAAACGTGGTCGCCATGACCTTGGTGACCGAAGCGAGATCGAAGACGGTGTCCTTCGCCATTGCTCGCGGATCCTGCAGGCGCCGCAGCGCTGTGGGACGGGGATCACCTGCGGCCGAGGCCCCGTATTGCCCGTCTTGATAGTCGTAGAGCTGGGCCCAACCATAGGCCCGTTCGAGCACGACCTCTCCGCCACGAGAAACGAGCAGCACCGCACCCGGGACGTTCTCGGCGTCTACCCACTCCCGCACCAGCGAGTCGGCGGCTTGAAGGCCTCCGTCTGTCTGAGTCGCCAACGGCGTGCCGAGCGCCCCGTTCACCGACGCCGCGCCGACAAGGGTGAGCAAGGCCAGACCGATGCGGCGTAGTACCGGTGGACGTGCGCCTGGCTTGATTCCGCTTCGTTGAATCACGTTTCTGTGTTGGCTTTCTGGAAAAGCTCGACTTCGGTCATGCCCAAGAGCTCTGCCGCCGTAATCAACGTCCAGTAGACGGCGCCCGCCCAGTGATTCGCCTGTCATTTCGGGGCATCATAGCTTGCGGTTCGGGGACCTGACCGGGGGTCTGCGCTACCATCCCGTGGAGCTTGCGAGACATTTCGGTTGCCGGTAGCGAACAAGGTAACGGGCGACCAACGAAGGAGCCGTGAGATGAGCGACGGAAAGCTGACCCGCAGAGCCGCATTTCACCGCATCGCTGCCGTTGGCGCCGGACTGACGGTCGTCCCCCGCCACGTTCTCGGCGGCCCCGGCTACCAGGCCCCCAGCGACACGCTCAACATCGCCTGCATCGGCGTCGGCGGACAGGGCGGGAGCGACGTTCGCAACGTCAGCGGCGAGAACATCTACGCACTGTGCGATGTCGATGAGGAGCGTGCCGCCAGGACGTTCGAGGAATTTCCTGATGCCAAGCGTTATCGCGACTACCGGGAGATGCTGGATCAGGAGGCCGACAACATCGACGCGGTGACGGTTTCGACGCCCGATCATTCCCACGCAGCAGCGGCGGTGATGGCGATGCGCCTCGGCAAGCCGGTCTATTGCCAGAAGCCGCTCGCGCGGACACTGCATGAAGTGCGTGTGATGCGACAGGTGGCTCGGGAAACGGGCGTGGCCACCCAGATGGGCAATCAGGGGCACGCGTCCGACACCACTCGCCTCATCCGCGAATGGGTCGAGGCCGGCGCTATCGGCGACGTGAAGGAGGTTCACTACTGGACCAACCGCCCGATCTGGCCGCAGGGCATCGATCGTCCCGAAGAAGCGGAGGAAGTACCGGCTACGCTCGACTGGGACCTGTGGCTCGGGCCGGCGCCCAACGCCCCTATCATTCCGCGTACGCGCCGTTCGCCTGGCGCGGCTGGTGGGACTACGGCACCGGCGCCCTGGGTGACATCGCCTGCCATTCGATGGACGCCGCCTTCTGGACCCTTGGTCTCGGGTACCCCACGCGCATCGAGGCCGAGACGACGCCGGTCAACGACGAGACGGCGCCCGACGTTTCACGCGTCGTGTACGACTTCCCGGCGCACAACGGTCGCGGCCCGATCCAGGTCACGTGGCGTGACGGCGGCCTGACGCCGGCGATGCCGCCGGGGCTCGACCTCGGCACGCGCTGGCCGGTCGAGCGCATCGGCGGCCAGCTGTGGATCGGCGACGACGGCATGCTGTTGGCAGGGGTCTACGGTGACGAACCGCGAATTCTCGATCGCGTGAGGCACCGGGAGCTCCTCGAAAACCCGCCTCCCGAAAAGTACACGCGCTCCCCGGGTCCTCACGAAGAATGGATTCGCGCCGCCAAGGGCGGCGCGCCGACGGAGTCGGGTTTCGACGAGCACTCGGGTCCGTTGAGCGAGATGGTCTTGCTGGGCAACTTCGCCGTGCGAACCGGAGGCCCGGTACAGATCGATCCGAATAACGGCGACGTTCTCACCGACGGGATTCCCGAGGAGTACTTTCGCCCCACGTACCGGGACGGTTGGAGCCTCTAGACGCCCCAAGGTGTTGATTCCAGGCACGTGGCTTGTGGGGTCAGCTTGGGTAGATTGGAACGTTGTAGCTGGGCGGGCACGCTAGGGGCAGCGATACCCTTTCGCGTGAGGTGCGCGGGGAATAGGGAGCGGCTTCGCCGGATTCTCATGGCGCGCAGTACACGCGACAAGGGCATCGCTGCCCTACGCGCGCCCTCTGCATCGGTCCGGCAAGACGAGGCTCCCCGCCCAAACGCACCCGGACCGGCAACCCTGTCTCCCTGAGATGACCATGCCACCCACCGCCGTCCGCCGGAGGTATCGGCGGGCAGCATAGGCGGCCGAGCGCCAGTGCCTGGCGCCAGGCAGCCCCTTCTCTGACCCGCTGAACGCCCGCTGCCCGCCGACACCTCCGCCCGGCCGAATGAGTACGGAGTAACCGCTCAGAGACAGGCAACGAGACGATGTCGAGGCTTCGGAATCCCCCGAAAGCCGGCTCTGCCGTCTTCCGGCTCGGGGGAGAATTCTCCCTTCGAGTCGTCGCCGCTGTTCCATGGTTGGCACGGGGAAGCGTCTTGGTGGGCGGCGGCGGGACGTGGCAGATCCGACGCGGCGAATCAGATCTGAGGGAGGGTCGGGAGATCGACACTGCCCTCTCGCGTGTACTGCGCACCACAGACGCGGTAGCCGCTCAAGAACCCGCACCTCACGCGAAGGGCAGCATCGATCTCCCCGCCCTCCCGTCTACCTCCAAAGCCCCCACGTACCGGGTTCAGGCGTCCGGGCGAAACATGCACCAGGTTTCGAGGTCACTGATCGTCCGGTGCCCGACAACGTGGTAGCCCATGTGCTCGTAAAACGACACGTTGCCGGGTGATTCCGTGTTCAGGCACACACCGGTAGAGCCGGGGTGTCGCTCGGACATCTTCACCAGCTCCTCGAGCAGGATTCGCGCCAGCCCCCGGCCCTGGTTCGCCGGGCGCACGCCGATGACGCCGAGAAGATAGTGCGGCTCCGCGGGGGCATCGAGGTCGCTCTCGCGCTCGTAGTGCTCGAGGCGTTGCCAGGCCGCATCACCGATCGTGGCGGCGAGGTCGGCACGCAGCCTCTCGACCTCGGGCGGAGCAGGATGCGAGCCGGGTTCGCTGATCAGCGCCGCCGCGGCCAATTCACCGTCCGCGCGTACACCGAGCAGGGGCCAGTCGCGGACCAGCCGCTTGTTGAAGAAGAACCCGACCAGGGCTCGAAGGTGATCGTCGTAGTCGGCCCCCGAATCCGCCAGCACATGGCGCATGACGGGATAGTCGACGAACGCGGCGCAGAGCGCCTCGACGGCTTCGGCGGTGTTTTCTCGCGTGAGTCGGTGCAGATTCATTTGCTACTCCGGCCCGTACCGTAACTCCAGGAACCGGGCGAGCGGAAGCGGTGCATCCCCTCGGTTCAGCATCATGACGACGAAGATGTCCCGCTCCACATAGTAGACGCTGGCCGAGACGTGGCCCATCGACCTGCCGGCGTTACCCTCGTGGGCGCCCATGGGCCCCGTCATGATCAGGTAGCCGAGGCCGTTGTCGGTGCCGGGTTCGACGCGGCGCATGCTCTCCCAGGAGCCCTCGGAGAGCAGCTCGCCGCCTCGAAGCGCCTGGTGGTAACGCAGCAATTCTGTGGCGCTCGCCACGATGCTTCCGTCCGCCGAATCGATCAGGGCGTTGTCGGCAAACGAGCAATCGACGAGACCATCCGGAGGCGCCCCCCAGCCCGGCATGCCGCAGTACCCCCTGGCCCGCTGCCGGTCGATCGTCGTGTCGTCGAGCAGGTACGTGTTTTCGAGCCCGAGGGGTCGGGCGATGCGCTCGTCGAGTACCTCGCCCAGCGTCTGTCGCGTGGCTTCCTCGATCACCTTACCGACAAGCAGGCCGTTGGTGTTCGAGTAGCTCTGTGCCGATCCCGGGGCGAAGGTCGGCTCGCGGCTCGACATCATCCGGAAGATATCGGCAGGGGGATGGGGTGCGGAGAAGAACTCCGGCACCCCGCTCGAAGCATCGCTCAACGAAAGCTGGCCGAAGTAGTCGGGGACTCCGGAGGTGTGGTTCATGAGCATGCGGAGGGTGATCTCGTCTCCGCGGGGCCACTCCAGATATGTCGACAGCGGATCGTCCAACGTCAGCCTGCCTTCGTCGACGAACTGAAGAAGGATGGCGGCGAAGACGTTCTTCGAGATGCTGCCGATGAAGAACGGCGTGTCGGGCTCGACGGCGACCATTCGAGCGGTGTCCGCATATCCCGCCGCCGCAGCAAGAGGCGGACGGCCCTGTTCCGCCAGCGCCACGGCGATGCCCGGAAGGCCTGTTTCCGCGAGGACTTGTTCGAGTTGCGAGTCCAGCAGCGCCTGTTCCGGCGTCGATGGCTCCGCCCCGAGAGGCCCGGCCATGCTCGGACTCCCGGATTCGCTTCCCGCCGGGCGGGATACATCCCCGACGTCCGGCCGGGACGATTCGGTGTTGCGAAGGCCGTCGGAGGGGGCGCAGGCCGCCAGTAGAGACGCCGCGAGAGACGCCGCGAGGGCGCGAAAGGCGATTCGACGATTTCGGTGCACACCGGACATTTTTCCGCGCAATCTTCCCGGACCTTTGCTTCAATGGATATCAGCGGCGAATTATCCCTTTCCCCGCCGCCCACGGCCAGGTCCACGGGTGCTGCAAGCAGGAGATCGATGAATACCGAACGCTTTCCGGTCGGGTCCCGCTTTTTGGTGCGTTGGGTTCTCCTGACGGCCTCGGGCTACGCGCTCGGCTTCGTCGCGGGCTTCCTGCTTGGCCACGCGATTCTGGGCAACGCAGGTGTCGGTGTCGGTATCGGCGCTGGGGTGGGATTGACGCAGTGGACCCTGTTGAGGGGCAGAATCCCCGAATCGGGTCGCTGGGCGCTCGTCAACATGTTGTGCCTGGGCGTCGCTCTGGCTGTGTTCGCGCTGGTGAGCTTTGCCTCCGGATACTCGATGGATCTCGGTTGGCCCCATGGTGCGATGGGCTGGGCTGTGGCCTTTCTGCTGGGCGGTGCGATGATCGGCCGGCTGGAGCAGGGAGCGTTGCGCCGCAGCCTGGGTCGGGCCGAACATTGGCCGCTGGTCTGCGCCGTCGGCTGGGGGCTGAGCGTGCTCGGTCTCGCGATTCCCCCGGATATGACGAGCGAGATGCCGGTTGCGTTGGTGTTGGTGCGCAACGGACTATTGGCGCCCGCTGCCGCGGGTATCGCATTAGGGGTGGTCACGGGAGCGGGGCTGCTTCGGTTTCTCCGTCAGCCTGCCCCAGAGTCGGCCTGACCCCTGTCTCGCCGCCCAAGGGAGTGGAGCGAGGGGCTGGCCGCCTGCCAACTGCCTTGCTGCTGAACAAAGCGGAGCGAGGAGCGTTGCGTGCTGCATATCTTCGTTGATGCGGATGCCTGTCCGGTAAAGAAGGAGATATTTCGCGTCGCCGGTCGATATCAGCTCGAAGTGACCCTGGTCGCGAACGCGCGCATGCGGGTTCCGGATGAACCGTGGATCGCACTCGAGGTCGTGGGTGACGGGCCTGATGTCGCCGACGACTGGATCGTCGAGCACCTTGGGGCTCACGACATCGTGATCACCGCAGACATTCCACTTGCCGCCCGCTGTGTGGAAAAGGGCGCCCGTGTGCTCGGGCCGACCGGCAAGGTGTTTACCGAGGACAACATCGGCGCCGCAGTGGCCACCCGTGACCTGCTGGATGACCTGCGGAGCGCCGGAGAGATGACCGGCGGACCTCCGCCGATGCAGAAGCGCGACCGGTCGCGTTTTCTCCAGCAGCTCGACGAGTTGGTTCACTCCGTGCGTCGAGGCTCACTCTGACGTAAGCGCCACCATGGGGTCGATGAGCGTTGCGCGCCGTGCCGGGATCACGCACGCGATCAAGGCAACAGCCGCCAGCACCACGAGGACGGTCGCAAGGACAATCGGGTTCGTGGCGCTGACGCCGAACAGCTGGCTCTCGAGAGCCTGGGTCAGCGCCAGCGTCCCGGCGAGTCCGGCGGTGAAGCCGACAGCGAGGATAGCCACACCTTCCTTGAGCACGAGGCCGAAGATCGACGGGCTGCCGCTGCCGAGAGCGATGCGGATGCCGATCTCCCGCGTTCGGAGCGACACCAGGTAGGCGAGCACCCCATAGATGCCGACGGACGCCAGAAACAGCGCCACACCGGCGAAGACCAACGCCAGCAGCATGGGTGAGCGCCTTCCTCTGAGCGACTCATCGATCCGTTCCTGGAGCGTGCGGACATCGAACAGCGGTAGCTCCGGGTCGAGTTCCGTCATCGCTCGTCGAAGCGGCTCGACAAGCGCGGTAGGCGCACCCTCCGTCTTGATCGTGACGTCCATGCCACGAAACGGGTTCTGCATCATCGGCAAGTAGTAGGCGCCGACGTCGAGCTCGTCGAGCCCCTCGAGCGTCGACCGCCGCACACTACCGACGATTCCGACGATCGTCATCATATCGGCGCCGCTCATGTCGAGAACATCCTCGGCGATCGACGGTCGGAACATACGCTTGCCGAGGGCGTTGCCGTCGGGCCAGAAGTGCTGTGCGAGCCGCTCGTCGATGACGATCGACGGCAGCGACTCCTCGGTGTCGGTGCTGTCGAACGTCCGTCCTTCGACAAGCGGTATGCCGAGCGTTTCGAAGTAACCCGCGGATACAGAGGTGCGGTCGGGTGACACGAGCGACTCGCCCGGCGCCGGCACGTAGCCCTCGGCGAGGATCACCGAGTCGCTGTAGCTGCCGCCGAAGGGTATCGCGCTCGTGATCGCGGCTTCGACGACGCCGGGAATCTCCTTGACGCTTCGTATCGTCTCCTGCGCGAACGTCAGTATCGCGGCGTTGTCCTCGTAGCGTGCGGCCGGAGGTGCGACGGTGGCCGAGACGACGCCTTCCGCTTCGAATCCGGGATCGACCGACAGCACCTGCCGGAAGCTGGCAAGCAGCAAGCCTGCTCCGACCAGGAGAACCAGCGCGAACGCCACCTGTACCACCACCAACCCGTCGCGCAGCAAACGGGCGCCTCGGCCGGCGGTGCCCGACCGGCCCTCCTCACGGAAGGCTGACGCGAGATTCACGCGCAACACGCCGATTACGGGAATCAGGCCCAGCACGATGCCGATGGCGATGGCCAACGCGGCCGTCCAGGCCACCGCGGTGGTGTCGAGGGTGATTTCGGCGCCACGCGGCAGCTCCTCCATGCCGAGCGTTGCCAGTGCCCGCAAGCCTGCCCAACCGAAGAACAGCCCGAGCGCTCCGCCGATGGCGTTGATCACGACGCTCTCCGTGAGCATCTGCCGGGTGACCCGCCAGCGCCCGGCGCCGAGAGCGAACCGCGTTGCCAGTTCCTTGGCCTGCGCGGTCGAGCGCACCATCACCAGATTGGCGAGATTCACGCAGCCGATCAACAGAACGAACAAGACTCCGCCCCAGAGAAGAAAGAGCGTGCCGCGCACGTCGCGCACCAGGTCTTGCTGAAAGAAGACGATGCTGGTGTGAAAGCCGGCGTTGATCAGAGCTTCTCGCAGCCCGGGAATCGCATCGAGGTTGACCTCGTTGAGGGCGTCGATCCGTGCTTGCGCCTGCTGCAGTGTTGCGCCGGGTTGCAGCCGGCCGATCAGGTTCCAGCTGTTGTCGTGATACGCGCGCCGCTGCTCGGCGTTGAACGCGTCGGGCACCCACAGGCGTACCTCGTTGTCCAGAAAAGCGAAGCTCTCGGGCATCACACCCACGACGGTGTAGGATTCGCCGCTCATCATCAGCGTCTCGCCGACGGCGTTCCGCTCCGTGCCGTAGAGCTCATCCCGGAGCCCGCTGGACAGCACGACGACATGATCGTCGCCCAGCTCTCCCTCTTGCTCGGTGAAGGTGCGCCCGAGCGCCGCCTCCTCGCGCAACAACGGGAAGAACGATGGCGTCACATACATCGAACGCACCCGTTGTGGAGTGCCCCCGAGGTCGAGGCTCATGCCGCTCCAACGGTACGTCGCCACCTCCTCGAAAACGTCCGTCAGCGCCCTTCGATCGTAGTAGTCGGGGACGCCGTTGGAGCCGCGTGCCGCCCCGGCGTTCGGGTAGTTGTTGAACGTACGCACCAGCCGGTCGGCTTCAGAGAACGGCAACGGCTGCAGGATCACGGAGTTGACGACGCTGAAGATCGTCGTGTTTGCGCCGATGCACAGTGCCAAGGTGAGAATCGCAGTGGCGGCGAAGCCCTTGTTCTTGATGATCTGTCGGCCGGCGAATCGCAGATCGCGGAACAGTTCGTCCATCGGAGGCGCTCCTGAAAGTTTGCTGGTGGATTTGCTTTGCCGCGTGTTATCCGATTCCGGTGCTATCCGATTCCGGCGCGGCCCCAGACTCCGAGCGCCGGCGGCAGGCCGGCATCGCTTCCCTAGAAGTAGTACGGCGCCGGGCCGATGCGGTTTCGCTCCCGATGATGGCAATATGCGCTGATGTCCCCGCTGCCGACCATCGATTCAACCGCACGCACGATCGACGAGGTTGTCGAACGTTTGACCACCATTATCGACTGGTCGCGCGAATCCCATTCGCGCCTCGGCTATTTTGCCGCCCTCTACCGCAAGGTGACCGTGAGCGTCGGCGACGGAATCGACAACGACGACTTCGAGGATGGGGCACGCATGGAGCGGCTGGACGTGACCTTTGCCAACCGCTATCTGCAGGCCCTCATCGACCAGGAGCGCGGTGTCGCACCGACTCGTGTCTGGAGCTTCACCTTTGAGAGTGCGGAAGCCTATTGGCCGATTGTTCTGCAGCACCTCATGCTGGGGATGAATGCCCACATTAATCTCGATCTCGGCATCGCCGCCGCCGAAACGATGCGCGGGGAGTCCCTCGAGGAGCTGCACGCGGATTTCGACAAGATCAACGAGATTCTCGTTTCCCTGGTAGGGGGTGTGCAGCAGGAGCTTGCCGACGTATGGCTGACGCTGCGCCTCTTCAACGTGCTGCTCGGCAGCGTGGATGATGCCTTGATCGGCTTCAGCATGGAGGGGGCGCGCGACGAAGCCTGGCGAACCGCGGCGACGTTCTGGGGGGCTCCGGAGTCGGAGTGGCCGCCCATGATCCGCCGACAGGACGACAAGATGTTGTCATTGGCTCGATTGATTCGGCAGCCCGGGATCGTCCTGGGGGCCGTGACCCGAATCGTCCGGCTCGGGGAGGTGCGGGACATCGCACGGGTGATCGACATCCTGGCGTAAGCGGGTCGAGCGGCCGCGGGAGCTCAGAAAGGAAAGTCGACCAGCGCGATGTGCCTCCATTCGTCCTGCTCCGACCTTGCCGAGAAGGCTATCTGCTGTCCGTCGGGCGACCACTTCGGGTGGTTCGCGTTGATCTCGAACGGCGTCACCTGCCTGACCCGGCCGCCGTCTCGGGGCACGACGAAGACTGCGTAGCTGCCGTCGGGGCTTCCTCGATCGGACTCGAACGCCACCCACTTGCCGTCAGGCGACCAGGCCGGCGTCCTGCCTTGCCGTGGGTCGAGCTCCCACACACCTTTCCGGTCCAGCAGCCAGATTCGGTTTCTCTCCTGCAGGTACCGTCGCCCCTTCTGCCCCGCGAATGCGATCGCTTTCCCGTTCGGCGACACGCTCGGCATGCCGGCGAGGACATCCCGACGATCGGTCAGCGGCTCGGCGACGCCACGCTGCGTGTCGATGCGCTTGATGACGCCCCCCTCGCCACCGCCGAAGTCGACAACCACCATGTGGCGACCGTCCTGGTACCAGGCGGGGTACAACACCTCATCGGACAGGCCCGTCGCGAGGACCTCGCGGACGCCCGACCCGTCGGGGGCGATCAGCCAAACGCCGAACCGACCGTCGCCGGCGAGGCCTGTAAAGGCGATGTCGCCGACGTGACGTGACCAGCTCGGACGCGATGGCCGTACCGGCAACGGTGACGCGGTCAACGGGCGCGGCGCGCCGCCCGCGACCGGGACAACGAACAGCTCGGAGCGGTCGGTATCGGTGAATCGACGCTCGAACAAGAGCAATTCTCCGTCGGGCGAGAAACACGGAGTGCGGTCTTCCGTTCCGCTGTCCGAGGTTACGTACCGAAGAGGCGGCAGGTCGTCGGT
>CAYSHI010000408.1:0-29562 GCA_964430745.1 uncultured Acidobacteriota bacterium
CCCCTTTTGTGGGGTCCCCCAGGAGTTCGGTGATCACCGCGCACTGTATTACTTGACATATACACCTCGAAGATGCACACTGGCGCTAGTGTATTAGTCACGCTATACACCTGAGAGCGAGCGCATGATCGTCGTCATCGATCCGCATAGCGGCATCCCGGTCTACCGGCAGATCATGGATCAGATTCGCTTCCACGTCTCGAGCGGCCTGCTCGAGCCCGGCGACGAGATCCCCTCGACCCGCAGCCTGTCCACCAAGCTGGGAGTGAACCCCATGACGATCAGCAAGGCCCTCGGTCTGCTCGAAGAGGAGGGCGTCCTGGAGCGACGTCCCGGCCTGCCCCATGTGGTCCGCCGCCAGCGAGACGACACCCTGCACGCCACCAAGATCGAGCAACTGGAAGAAACGCTCCGACCCGTTGTCACGAAGACCCGTCAACTGGGCCTGGAAGCAGACGAAGCGGCGTCGGTCTATCGACGCCTCCTCGACAAACGGGAGAGGTGACGCATGGATTACCCGTTCGAAGCAAACAAGCTGACCAAGCGGTTCGGCCGGACCGCGGCCCTCGATCACATCGACCTGCGCATCCGCCCGCACTCCATCGTCGGGCTGTTGGGCAAGAACGGCAGCGGCAAGACCACGCTCATGCGATTGCTGATGGGGCTCTACCTGCCGTCCGAAGGCTCGTCGAACACCCTGGGAACGCCGTCGGGCCGCTTGGGTCACGAAGAGCTGGTCCGTATCGGCTTCGTTCCTCAGGAGATCAGGCTGCTCGACTGGATGACGGTCCGGCAACACCTTGAATACGTTTCATGCTTCTACCCGGACTGGGACGCGGAGAGGCAGAAACGACTCGAGAGCGAGCTGGAGCTCGAGGCCGGCTCGGCGGTCGGCAGCCTCTCCACCGGGAACCTGCAGAAGCTCGCCATCATCGTCGCCGTCTGCCACCACCCGAAGCTACTCGTGCTCGACGAGCCGGTGAGCGACCTCGACCCGATCGTGCGCGGCAGGCTTCTGGAGTTCTTGCTCGAGCTGCTGCGGGAAGACCAGGCGACGATTCTCGTCTCGAGCCACGTGTTGCGCGACGTCGAGAAGATCGTCGACTGGATCATCTGCCTCGACCGCGGCAAGCTCGTAGCCGACGCCGGCCTCGATGACCTCAAGGAACGCTACGCGGAGTGGATCGTAGTGTCCCGGAACGGCGAATTGCCCGAACGGTACGCGGAGACGTTCGTTCTCGAGCAGCAAATCAGCGGGCGGGAGGCCCGTCTGCTGGTGGATCGAGCGGAGAGGACACCGCAAGCCTTCCAGGCTACACACGACGTCGACCTTTCCGCTCGCTCCCTGAACCTGGAGGAGATCTTTCCGCTGCTTCTGAGGGAGTCGGGCGCATGAGCTACATCAGGCCGTTCTTTCTCCTGCTGGGTCGTGCGGCGGTCTTCTGGGTCGGGTTTCTGGTCTTCGTCGTCATCGCGTTCCTGCTCGCCGCGTTCAGCCAGCCCGATGAGCTACCTGCGGACTACATCAACGTCGGCTTTCTGGCGATGTTCGCGTTTCCCGCCGCGGTCGGCTGGCTGGCCGGCGCCATCGTTCAGGAGCTTCAGCACTGCACCTTCGCCTGGCCGCTTCCGGACGCGCGTCGCCGATTGGCTGCCGGCTTTCTGACAACCGGCTTCGTCGTCTCTCTCGTCGTGGCGACATTCGTCAGCCAGTCAGAGAGCGCGCCGGACCGCCCGCTTCTTCTGTTCGTCGTCGGCCTCGCCGGATTCTGTGTCGGCGGGGTCCTGCTCGATCCCCTACGGCCGGGACTCGGCTCGCTCGGCGTAATGGCGGTGCTCGCCTTCACCGTCAGCTCGGCCTATCTCGCCGACGTCTGCACCCGGCGCCCGCTGGAGGCGGGGATCGTCGCGATCGCCGCCGGCACCTACGGGGTTACACGGCTGTTCGCCCGCAGCACGTTTCGACGAAAGCCCTTCGCCCTGACGTCGCCCTTCCCGGGCTCATACGCGCTCGAGCGCAGCGCGAAGTACGAGCGCGCCCGACACGCGCAACACTCCGCCAAGGCCATCCGATGGAAAAAGGGCTACCTGGGCACCAGCCCGTGGAGCTGGGCCCGAGCCGCCGCGCATGAGTCCATGGGCCCCTTCGGCTGGAAGGACCTCCCACGAGTCGTCGAGCGTGTCTGGGCGTTCTGGTTGCTGTTCGTGATCTACGCGTGGGTCGACATGGGGGACGGGGGCTTCTGGGTGACCCTTGCGAAAACAATTCACGAAGCCGTGATCGAGTCGCCCCACGTCGCGTACGCCACCGACTTCGGCGGCGAGCGCGGATCCAGCCCGGTTATCGCCATGTGGATCGCCGCCGCTGGGGCCGTCTTCGCGCTCTGGTCACCGTCGTCGCTCACAACGAGCCTCGCCTATCCGCTCTCGAGACGCCGTCGGGCCGTCGTCGCGCATCGGGCCGGGCTCATCGACGCCGCATTCTTCTTCCTCGCCGTAGGCGGCAGCTTATCCATCATCGGCCTCGTGGCGGGCTGGTTCGCGGGATACGAGGCTCGGTTCGACTTCGTCCCGTTCTTCTTCCGCCCGATGGCGGGGACACTCATCTTGCTGCCTCTGGTCTACTGGATGAGGTTTCATTTGAAGACGGCCGCGCGGATCCAAGCGGGCGACGGTCTCGTGCTGGTGATCTTGGCGGTCATCGGATTCGTCGCGGCAGTACTGATCTGGAGCTATCCACTCGCCCGGTTGGTCCCCTCGACGCTCGTCGGCGTCGGCGCCTCGTTGCTGCTCTTCTTCGGGGCGCAGGCGATCTTCCGCCGGAAGTTGGGCACCTTCTACGCGACCCGAGACCTCGTCTGAGTCAGCGCAAGGAATCGAGCAGCGCTCTGACCTGGCGAGAGGGCACACCCAGGTTCGAGCCGGAGAACTGCGACATGACGGCGGTGTTGACCGCCA
Source organism: uncultured Acidobacteriota bacterium (assembly GCA_964430745.1). Classification (GTDB taxonomy): domain Bacteria; phylum Acidobacteriota; class UBA890; order UBA890; family UBA890; genus CBDCGW01. The sequence goes on from CAYSHI010000408.1 coordinate 2,959, forward strand.
CGACGGTGCCGTCGAGCGCGACGACGGGACCGCCGCTGCCGCCGCTGGTCGTTTCGGCGTCGTAGACGATTCTGGCCTCGGTGACCTGGCCGACGATGCCCTGCGTGTTCAGCGGGTGGATGTAGCCGCCCACGGCAAGCGCCTCCCCCACTTCCCAAAACGTCACCGGGCCGCGCGAGAGAAGCCCCTCGGCGAACATCGGATCGGCACGTGCCAAGAGCGCTTCGACGCCCGCCGGGTAGCCCATGACGACAACCTCGTCGCCGAGGTCGGGAACGTTCGCGGAGAGCGGTAACGGCGGCGGCAGCTCGAAGGGCGCCTCGCCCGGAGCCGTCGGTTGCGCGGGCTCGGTGATGCGCAGCACGGCGACGTCCGCGTCGTCGCTCGCGGCCACCGGCTCCAGCACGACCGGATGCTCGAAGCCCGGCAGAAAGCCGACCAGGGCGCGCCGATCGGCGGCAAAGCCTGCTCTGAGTGTGAACTGGGCGTTCTGCTCGAACTCCCAGGGAAAGGCGACGTGACGATTGGTGATGAGCAGTCCGTCCTCCGTCACGACGAACGCCGTACCCGTGTAGAAGATCTGCACCAGCGGACCGTCTCCGCCGGTGGTCACCTGCGTGCGGCCGTCCGGAAGCCGTATCGGACGATCGCTCCCGCCGTAGAAGTAGCGCAACGGCCGGCCCGTGTCCGGATCGACGAAACCGTAGGCTCCCTGTATGAACAGCACGGAAGAGGCCGCCTCGTCGATGACACGCGCCCGGGCGCCGGCCGATTCCTCCAGGCTGCGGACCCGCTCCGCGGTATCGGAGATCACTCCTTCGAGCTCGGCGCGCGCCGCCTCGAAGTCGGCCTGAGAGAAGCTTCCCTGGTCCGCCTCTTCGACGAGCTCGGCAAGGCCTTCCACGCGTGCCTGCTCGCGCTCGAGTAGACGCTCGAGACGCTTGTCGCTCACATAGAGCGCCACCGATCCGATCGACAAGATGACGACGATGGTGAGCACCTCGGGGCGGATGCGACGCCGCCGCAGGCGAAAACGGACGAGACCGCTGCCCTTCTCCTCGGGCTTGTCGTTCACCGACTCGCCTCGTTTACGGGCAAGAACATCACAGGCAAACCCTCCGCGCACGTCTGCTGTCGCTCGCGCCGCGCCAACCGCGGTTGGGAGACGCAGGTCGAGTGTACTAGCGCGAAGCAGCCTCCACGAGCCTTAGCGCCGGAGTCACGATGGCCAGCTCCAGAGCACCGTGCTGTTCCTCGCCGGACTCGAGTGCGGCCCGACGCGCAGCCGTTTCGGTTGCGGTAGCCGGCCGCTGCGTTTCGAGGTCGTCGAGCGCCGCCAGGCCGGCCTCGGCGACGTCGCGGAGTTGTTCCGACAACACTTCCGCCTCGGGCAACATCGTCGAGGCACGCGCCAGCCGCACCAGGGCAGGGTGATTGTCGCGCCAGCGGATGAGCTGGGCGCGCAGCCCGGCGGCGAGCGCCGACGCGGCGGGCGTCCCGGCGCCTTCAGACTCCACGGCCCCCAGGTACTCGCTTACCCGAGTGGAGAACATACGCGCCGTTTCGCTTTCCGGTCGTGCGGCATCGACCAGCCTGTTCAGGGGGGTAAACCGCGTGTAGGTGCGGGTGCGTCCTCGCGTGTAGCCTTCGATCGGCTCGACGACATCGGCGAGCACGCGTAAGGGGCCCGCGTGAGTGCCGCCGGCAAGGCGCTCGAGCATCGGCATGTAGCCGGAGCGATGCCTTACGCCGGTCGACTCCAACCACCTGCTCGTGGCGGACAGGCGACGGTACATGTCGTCGACTTCCGTCACCGATGCGGGCGACCACAGGCGTTCGGCGATCGCCGCCGTACGCGGCCAGATGCGTGAATCGATGGTTTCGTCGACCACATACTCGCCCCACATGGTGGCCTCACCGCCCAAGATCAACGCCCTCTCCTCGGGCGTCAGGTCGGCGGCCGGCCCGGCCATTGGATCCACGGCGTAGTGCCGCGCCGCGGACCGGACCAGATCAATGTAGTAGCCGTTGGAGAGGATGCCGGCGTAGCCGGCGCGGGCGGCCGCAGCCAGCGACTCTTGCCCGCGCCACGAGTGGATGACGATGTCTTGCGGCAGATCGGTGTGGAAGATCTCGTCCCAACCGACCATCCGCTTGCCGTGCTCGGCCAGCATCGGCTGCACACGACGATTGAAGTACGACTGTAATCCGTGGTTGTCGCCCAACTCGTTCTCGCCGATGAATCGCTGGATGTCGGCGTTGGCGTTCCACTGGTTGCCGTTCACCTCGTCGCCGCCGATATGAAAGTAGGCGTCGGGAAACAACGCGGTCATCTCGGCGATGAATGCGCCGAGAAACTCATACGTCTGATCGATCGTCGGGTCCATGGCGGGGTCTTGGATGCCCCACCGCTCGATGATCTCGTAGGGTCCCGGGGCGCTCGCCAGCTCGGGGTAACCGACGAACCAGCTCGTCGCATGGCCGGGCATGTCGAACTCGGGCATTACGCGGATGCCGCGGTCGCGCGCGTACCCGATCAGCTCGCGGATCTCGTCCTGGGTGTAGTAGCGGCCGTCCGAGCCCAACTCGTGGAGCTTCGGGAACGTCTTGCTCTCGACGCGGAAACCCTGATCCTCGGAAAGGTGCCAGTGCAGGACATTGAGCTTCACCGCTGCCATGGCATCGAGATTGCGCTTCATCACATCGAGCGTGATGAAGTGCCGACCCGGATCGATCAGCAAGCCACGCCAGGGAAAGCGGGGAGCATCGCGAATCGACACGCCGGGAACGACGAAGTCCGCGGGCCCGGGCGGCAGATCGGCAATCGACCCGGCCCGTGCCCGGGCAAGGGACTGTTCGTTGGCCACGACAACGTCCGCCGGGGCCGCGCTGACGTTGTCGGAAGCCGCGGCGAGAGGCTCGTCGGCCGGGTAGCCGGCGACCTCGGGGGCAGCGACCTCGACGAGCTGGAGGAACGTCTCCATGCCGCGCAGCACGCCGTAGGGCGTCGAGGCCCTTAGCACGGCGGCATCAGCAGCTACATCGAGCGTGTACGCCTCATCCTCCACGGCGCTTTGCACTTCGGCGACGGCACGCGAGTACTCGATGCGCATGTCAGCCGCGGTCGAATCAACCTCGATGCGGACATCGAGCGGCACACCCGTCTGCCGCCGCAGCCGCTCGATCATGCGTAGCGCGGCGCGTTGCAGGCGCGGCTCGACCTCGCCGGCCGGGCCCTTGATCGACACCGAAAACTCGCCATCGATCGCCAGCGACTCGCCGCGCCAGACGACCTCCAGGGGCACGGGCATGAGATCGCGCCGCTCGGCGGCGAGGTCGCGCGCACCCTGGCCGGTCGCGGGGCCTGCAGCGAGCATGACCCCGACGACGGCGACGATACCGACGCGTGCCATCAAGCGTGGACGATCTCCCAGCGGGGGTAGCTCCGCCAGCGACCCCGCGTGAAGTCGGGGAAGTCCACCGGTGCCGAGCCGTTGGCAACGGAGATCTCGGTGAGCTCGCACACCGCGCTCACCGACGCCGCCTGGTAGACGTTGGTATCGGTCGGAATCCCCTCGTTCAGGCACTTGATCAGGCGGTAGTCCTCGACGAAGTCCATGCCGCCGTGGCCTGCGCCCTCGGACTGCTCTCTGAGCTCGGTGACGATGGGATGCTCGTATTGTTCCCACATCTGCGCCAGGTCGTAGTGCTGCTCTTCGTAGTCGTAGCCCTCCTCGTCGATCCAACGGTGCGGGCGGCCGTGGCCTTCGAAATACACCCGGTTGGGGTAACCCTGAAAGATCCCCTTGGTGCCCTGCAGCATGTGGATGCGGCTGTAGGGACGCGGCAGATTGGTGTCGTGGCTCAGGTAGATGGTGCGTCCGTGCGCCGTCTTGATGAGCGCCGTGTTGACGTCACCGAGCGCGTACTGCTCGTCGCGCTTGGGATCACCCTCCGGAAAGTTGGCCTCGGCGTAATCCTGCAGGCCACGCGAAGGGCTCGACATCGACACCAGGTAGTCGAAGCGGTCGCCGCGATCGATATCCATGCAGTTGGCGATAGGACCGAGACCGTGCGTCGGGTAGAGGTTGCCGTTGCGTACGATCGAATGCTCGCGACGCCACAGCCCCTCGTTGCGATCCTCGAACTTGATGCCGCGCAGATCGTGCAGATAACCGCATTCCGCGTGCAGCACCTCGCCGAACATCTCCTGGCGCACCATGTTGAAGACCATCAGCTCGGGACGGTCGTAGTTGCAGTTCTCCATCATGACGCAGTGCTTGTCGTACTTCTCCGCCGCCTCGACGAGCTTCCAGCAATCCTCGATGGTGTACGCCGCCGGGATCTCCGAGGCCGCGTGCTTGCCGTTTCCCATCGCCGCGAGCATCACCGGCACGTGCCACTCCCAGGGGGTCGCGGTGTAGACAAGATCGAGGTCTTCCGTCTCGCACATGCGCACGAAATCCCAGGGTCCGTCGGTATACGCGGCGGGCTCGGGATGGCCCGCTTCGACGGCGCGCTGCTGCCAGCGCTGGACCTTTTCGGGGGCCACGTCGCACAGCGCGACTATCTGACAGCCGGGAATGCTCAGCAGATTGCGGACGTGTCCGCCACCCTGCAGACCCGTGCCGACGTAGCCGACGCGTACCATCTCGATGGGCTCCGCCGCCAGCGGGTGGCGCGGCGCCATGCCGAGGTTCGGCGCCTGCAACTGGATACGGCCGGCGCCCGAGCGGCTGTCCGGAAGCCCGATGGCCGTCGGTCGGGAGCCCTCCCCTACCGCTGCAAAGCCCGCGGCGCCGGCCATTCCCGGCACGCCGACGACCGTGGCGCCCAATCCGGCGGCTCCGAGCTTCATCAACTTCCGACGGTCCAAGATTTCTCGAGCCTTGCGGTCCCGCTGGTTCTGTTTGCTCATCGTCGTCGGTTCTCCTGGTCGCGGATGAATTCGTATCTCTCGATAACACGCATCTCGCCGGTCTCGAATTGCACCGTCTGTTCTCGACGCAAGGGTAAACGGCTGACAGCGTCAAACCAAAGTGTCGCCGTGCCAGACTGCTCGCCGGCCACGACGAGGCCGAAGTCGAAACGCATGACGGCGCGCCCATCCGTGTCGATCTCGCGCAGCATCTCCAGGTCGACGGCCTGCACCCATTCTCGTACGCCGCCTTCCATGTGATCCGGTGGCTCGCCGCCGACGAGGCGTGCCAGTGTGTGCAGGATCCCCATGCGGGTCATGCCGACGATAATGGCTTCGTTGAGCCCACCGGGAGTAGCGGTATCGAACTCACCCGCGGAGGAACCACCGGTGAGTCGAGAACCGTCCGATTCGAGCCTCAGCTCGGCCGGCCCGCCGAACGAGCCGTCAACCTCGATCGAGCCGACGTTGCCCTGCTCGAGGACGACGACGCCCCCGAGCGACGACTCGAAAGCTCCCTCCGACGACACGTCAACCGCCATCCGCAAGCCCCCGGCGCCGGCGGAGGCCAGAAGCATCGACTCGAGCTCGTGGAATTCCTCGCCGGCGTCCTGTTCGCGATGCACGGGTTCCTTCGCGAGGGTGGCGGGGTCGGACGCCGACGCCCGAAAAGGTCGCAGCACGAAGGAATACTCGTAGTGCCGGTCACCGGGGAACGTGTACTGCGGATGGGGACGCGCCCCCCAGCTGTTGTCGCCGCCGACACCACGCTGCCCGAGATCGAGGTTGAGCGTGGTCAGCTCTCGCGGTTGCAGGTCCGTCGTGTGCTTCAGCTCGATCATCTGGCGTGGCGAGGCCCCCTCAGGCGCGTCAGGCTTCAGCCCGAAGTCGAAGTCATCCTGCACGAACGGATAAGCGCTGACGTTGAGCAGCGGTTCGCCGACCGCGAGCAATCCGACACCGTCGTCGTTGGTGAGCGCGGCCCAACGCACGTCGGTCCTGTTTCCCGTTTCCTGCGGTCGCACGTAGGGGTGGTAGAGCTCGCTCACGGGCGCTTCCCAGAGCCCGACGGCGGCGCTCGTCTTGCGGTCCGAATAGCTCTCGTGCGGGCCGCGCCCGTACCAGGTCAGGTGATCGAATTCGGCCGGCAGCGTCATCGACATCCCCACCCGCGGCAGCTCCGGCCGCTCCCCCCCGCCGGCCTCGACGCGATGCTCGACCCGCACGGCGCCGTTGCCGTGGACGTAGTAGCTCGTCACGGCGCCGCCGCGGGAGAAACCCGGCAGGTTGAGTCGGGCGCGGAGCGCGACGCTGCCGTCGCCCATGCGCGCCACGACGAGGGAGTTCAGGCTGAGATCGCTCGTCGCCTCGCGCCACGGGGCCGACACCTGCCACATGCGGTTACCGATGTCGTTGTCCGTCGGCGCCCGCCAGTAGTTGGGCACCGGCCCGGTGCGCACGAGCTCGTTGCCCTGGAACACGTAGGACGACATGACGCCCGTCCGGCGATCGAACTCGACGCTGAATTCAGTTCCGGAGACGCGGACGTACTCGTCGGTCTCCTCGAGCTCCGGCGCCGCCGGTGCGGTGCCGCCCCTGACCGGCGCCGCCGCACTGTCCACGGCCGGCGGCATCTTCAACTGATCCCAGGCGATGACGTGTCCGGCCGGAAGCAAACCCGCTTCCTCGCGAGTATGGAGGCGCACGGTCAGGAACATCTCCTGCGTCGCCGTCGGCCTCACCTGGGGCAAGGGAATCTCGAGCTCCGATCTTTCGCCGGCTGCGACGTCCGGTGCCCGCCGCTCGCCGACCTCCACCGTGCGACCGTCGATGTCGTATTCCCACGTCATGTCGAACGCGGCGAGGTCGAGAACGTCGTGTTTGTTGACCACCCATACCTTCCCGAGGGCGAGATCGGCCGGGCGAATGTCGACCGGCTGGTAAACCTTCTGCACTTCCCAGTAGTGGGGGTTGACCTCGCGGCCCGCCCCGATCACGCCGTTGATGAGGAAGTTCTGGTCGTTGGGGTCGTCGCCGAAATCGCCACCGTAGGCGAAGTACCGCTCGCCGGTGATCTCGTCGGTCCGGTACAGCCCTTGATCGACCCAATCCCATATGAACCCGCCCTGCAGCACCGGGTAGCGCTCGATGACGTCCCAGTAGTCCTGCAGGTTGCCGATGCTGTTGCCCATGGCGTGTGCGTACTCGCACATGATCAACGGACGATCGGGATCCGATTCGGCCCAGCGAATGAGGCGCTCGATGCGCGCGTACATGGGCACGTAGATGTCGGTGTTGGGCTCCGTGAGTGCACGCTCGTATTGCACCGGGCGCGACGGGTCACGTTGCTTGATCCAGTCGTAGGTAGCCTCGAAGACGACGCCGTTGCCCGCCTCGTTGCCCAACGACCAGCCGATGATCGAAGGATGGTTCTTGTCGCGCTCGACCATGCGGATCGTGCGGTCGAGATGAGACTCGATCCACTCCGGCTTGTTGCCCAGTGTCTCTTCCGGATCGTAGCCGTAGCCGTGCGATTCGATGTTGGCCTCGTCGACGATGTAGAGGCCGTACTCGTCGGCAAGCTCGTACCACAGCGGGTCGTTGGGATAGTGCGCGGTGCGCACCGCGTTGACGTTGGCCTCCTTCATCAGGCGAACATCTTCGACCATCGACTCACGGGGCACCGCGTGACCACGCTCGGGATCGTGCTCGTGGCGGTTGACCCCTCGGATCGTCACGGGGCGGCCGTTGACCAGCAACTGCGCATCGCGGATCTCGACGCTGCGAAAGCCGATGCGGCTGCTGATGACCTCGAGGAGGTTGCCGTCCGCGTCGGAAACCTCCAGCAGTAAGGTGTAAAGCTCCGGTGTCTCGGCGGTCCACGTGCGCACGTCGGGGATGTCGGCCGTAAACGTGATGGCGGTCTCCCGGCCCGGCAGGGGGTTCGCGGCCGTTGACAGCTCCACCACGGTGGTTGTCGCCAACGCCTCCCATGCCTGGGCGCCGGCCGCGCCCGACGCCTCGCGACCGCTGGGCAACCGCCCGTCCACCAGCCGCAAATCGACACGGTACCCGTCGACCTCTTCGCCCTGCGCTTCGGCGTCTTGTTCGGCCTGCCCGCTCGAAGCTCGCTGCTCGGTCTGCCCATCGCCGTAATTGCGAAGCTGCAGGGTCACCGACAATCGCCCGTCTTCGTAGCTGCCGTCGAGCGCGGCGTTGACGAAGAAATCGCGTATGTGAGCCTTGGGCGTGGCATACAGATAAACGTCTCGCTCGATGCCGCTGATGCGCCAGAAGTCCTGGCATTCCAGGTAGCTGCCGTCCGACCAGCGGTACACCTCCACGGCGAGCGTGTTGTTGCCGGATCTCACGAGCTCCGTGATGTTGAATTCCGCCGGGGTTTTGGATCCCTGGCTGTAGCCCACCTTCTCGCCGTTGACCCACAGGTAGAAGGCCGACTTCACCGCGCCGAAGTGGATGAATACCTCGCGACCGTCCCAGTCGGCGGGAACCTCGAAGTCGCGCCGATACGACCCGACCGGATTGTCGTCGTGCGGGATGTACGGCTGGTTGCGCGGGAACTCGTAGGGGTGGTTGAGATAGATGGCGGTGCCGTAGCCCTGCGTTTCCCAGTTACCCGGGACCTCGATGTCGTCCCAACCATTGACATCGTAATCGGGCCGATGGAATTCCATCGGCCGGTCGGCCGGCGCCGGCGCCCAGTGGAACTTCCAGGTACCGGACAGCAACCGGTAGTAGGGCGAAGCCTCGCGCTCGCGACGAAGCGCGGCCTCGACGCTCTCGTACGGGAAAAGCGTCGCGTGGGGCGCCTCGCGATTGCGGCTCAGCACCGAGAGATTCTCCCAGTCGGCGACGGCCTCCTGCTGCTGCTCGGCAGCACCCTGCTGCGCCTGCCCGAACAGCGCCGCGGGGGCAGGGCCGGCCGCCGCTGTCGAGAAAAGGGCCGCGACACCCAGACCCGTCAGGACAAGAATCTTCCGGCGTCTACGCATCAAGCACCCTCTCGGCGGGGAGACTCAGAAGAACACCACATACAAGGCGATCGTCAAGATTACGACACCGGCGCACAGGACGTCGAAGAGTCGATCGGCAGCCGGCGCGGTACCTCCGGCCGGCGTGGCACCACCGGCCGGCGCGGTACCTCCGGCCTGCACCGCACCTCCTGTCGGCAATGCACCTCCTGCCGGCACCGCGGCATCCCTGGCGGCGGGATCGTCCGGTCGGGCATTGGAGATCACGGCCACGACGGCGAACAGGATCAATCCCGCGACCCACATCTGGTTGAGAAACGCCATTTCCGGCCGTAGCAGCTTGATGCCGATGGTCACCGGCAGCGTCGCCGCCAAGGCTGTTGCCGCCGCCGTGGCGGATGCCCGCTTCCAGAACAAGCCGGCGAGAAACACCACGGCCACACCCGGCGTGATGAGTCCCCAGAACTCCTGGATGTAGCTGAAAACGCGTTCGAAGCGGCCCAGAAACGGCGCCCAGGCGGCCGCGATGAGCAGGAACACCATCGAGCTCCAGCGCCCCGTGGCGATGAGCTTTCCTTGAGAGCTGTTCGGGCGCAGGCGGCGCTGGTAGATATCGATGGTGAAGATCGTCGCCGCCGAGTTGAGCATCGAGTCGAGGCTCGACATGATCGCCGCCACCAGCGCAGCGAGCATGAGACCACGCAACCCGCCGGGCAACAGCCGGTCGATGAGCATCGGGTATGCCATGTCCGAACGCTGCAGCTCGCCGGCGTACAGCACCGAGGCAATGATCCCCGGAACGACGATCAGAAACGGAATCACCAGCTTGAGATAGGCGGCAAAGAGGATGCCGTAGCGCCCCTGGCGCAGGTCCTTGGCGGCCAGCGTTCGCTGGGTGATGAACTGATTGCAGCCCCAGTAAAAGAGGTTCGCGATCCACAGGCCGCCGAAGAAGATGGCGAACCACGGCAGTTCGGGGTGATCGAGCGGCAACACGGTGTGAAATTTGTCGCCCGCCTGATCCATCAGGGAGCCCCAGCCGCCGACCGCCCGCAAACCGATGAACGTGGTGAGCGCGCCGCCCGCCAGTAGCATGGTCCCCTGGATCAGGTCGGACCACACAACCGCCTTGAGACCGCCGTAGACGGTGTATCCGCCGCCGAACGCGGCGAGAATACCGATACCCCACCACAACGGCATGTCGAAGATCGTTTGCAGCGCCAACCCGCCCGAATACAACACGGTGGCAAGCGCCACGCCCACGTAGGCGAGCAGCATGTAGACCGCCAACCAGCTCCGCGCACGCAGGTCGAAGCGCCGTTCGAGGTACTCCGGCATGGTGGTGATGCCGTGCTCGAGATACTTGGGAAGGAACCAGCGCGCCACGATGACCAGCGTGATCGCCGCCATCCACTCGTACGACGCGATGGCGAGGCCGAAATCGACGCCCGAGCCCGCCATGCCGACGAAATGCTCGGTCGAGATGTTGCTGGCGATGAGGCTGATGCCGATCAACCACCAATGCAGGTTACGGCCCGCGAGGAAATAGTCCTTCGCCTCGCGCTCCCTGCGCGACACGACGACCACCACGACGCCGACAACGGCGAAGTAGCCGAGAAAGGCGACGATATCCAGGGAGGAGAGGCTCATGGATGACGGTGCGGCACGCGCGTGCGGCGTCCCGGACTCGACGCGGAGGGAAGCGAGACCGAGGCGCGGCGCCCCCGGGATTTCTTCAGCATCCTGCTAATGGACACGGGCACCTCCAACGAGACGATAAACACCAGCGCCCGGAGCATACCCGAAGCAACGCTCGAATTCGGCCGAGACCTGCGCTGCGAATGCCTCCGCCCCATCGGCGCGGACGAGATTGAGCGTGCAACCGCCGAAGCCGCCACCCATCATTCGGGCTCCGCCACAATGCGGGGAATGCCGCGCGCTCTCTACGAGGGCGTCCAGCTCGGTGCAACTCACCGCGTAGTCGTCCCGCAGCGAGTCGTGTGACGCGAGCATCAACTTCCCGAGCGTCTCGACGTCACCGTCGCCGATCGCGTGAGCCGCCTCCAGGACACGCCCATTCTCGGAGACGTAGTGGCGGAGCCGCGCCCGCAGGATCTCGTCGTCGAGTCGCTCGACGTGGACCGGCTCGAGGTCGCGAAACGACACCACTTGCTCGTCGCCTCCGGCGATCGTCGTCAGAGCCTCACGTGTCTCCTCCACGCGATCCCCGTAGGCGCTGTCGGCGAGCTCGTGTCGCACCTTGGAGTCGAGCAGCAACCAGACCCATTCGCCGAGGTCCGCATCGATATACTGATGCGCGATCGCCGCAAAGTCGATCAGCATGAGCGAACCCGCCCGCGACATCTGCGACGTGTATTGATCCATGAGGCCGGTGGCGACGCCCAGGCACTCGTGCTCGACGCGCTGTGCCGTGAGTATTAATTCGAGGTCGCCGAGCTCGGCCTCGGTGGCGCCGCGCAAGGCATTGAGAAGCGCGACCTCCACGGCGGCCGACGACGACAACCCGGCGCCGCGCGGGAGATTTCCGGAGATCGTTGCTCGCAGCCCGTAGTCGAGGTCGGCACTTCGGGCGAAAAGCCGCGCGACACCCAGCGGCAAACGGCTCCACCCGCTCGCGGACGTGCCCGGTTGATCCGCAAGGCTCGCGTCGACGAGCTCGTCGAACGCCTCGCTGTACACCTGTACGCGGCCGCCCTCGTCCATCGACAGCGCCACCACGACCCAGCGGTCGATGGCGCCGGGTATGGCGAAACCGCCGTTGTAGTCGGTGTGCTCGCCGATGACGTTGATTCGACCGGGCGCCGAGGCCACCACCGTGGGCGACGAGCCGAACGCACGCTCGAACAACTCTCGAGCGTCGCGCAGCAGGCGATCGAGTGCCTCACCCACGCGGGCCACCCTCTGCAACGGCGGCGGCGACGATCGTCTCCATCTCTTCCTCGTGGGCCGTGATGCTGTCGAGCAGGGCAAGCTGCACACGGGCACGGTCGAGGTTGTGGCCCTCGTGGTGTACCCGAAAATAGGTATCGCCTTCGAGATGGTCGGTGAGAAACCGAAGCGCGCACTCGTACGTCATGAGCTTGCCGGCCAGCACCAGGCCGTCGACCTCGGCGTCGGTCAGCAGATCGCCGACCGCGCCGACGTAACCGTGCGCGAGCCCCTCGAAGAGCGGCAACTCGACCTCAACCTTCGACAGGTCGCGATCGTCTTCCTTGGCGAAGCACACGCTGGTGCGCACGAGGTCGCCGAAGTCATCGAGCGCCAGACCGGGCATCACGGTGTCCAGGTCGATGACGCACACGCCCTCGCCCGTCTCCTCGTCGATCATGACGTTGTTGATCTTGGTGTCGTTGTGGGCCACGCGCAGCGGAACGAGGCCCTGCCGCACGAGGGCAAGCAAGCCGTCGGCGAGCGGAGCGAAGCTCTCGAGGCGGCGAATTTCGCCGGCGACACCGACGGCTCGTCCGGCAGCGTCGGCTTCGACGGCACGGCGAAAGGCGTCGAGCCGCAACGTGGTGGTGTGGAAGTCCGGAATCGTTTCCACGAGAGACGGCGGCGCCAGGTCGGTGAGCTGCCGCTGGAACTCGCCGAACGCACGGGCGACCTCCCGCGCCTGTGCAGGCGCCTCTACGACATCGTAGGTGGTTGCCTGTTCGATGAACACATAGGTTCGCCAATACTCGCCTTCGTCGTCGACGAGATAGTCGGCGCCGTCGCGCGTCGGCACCAGCGTCAGCACCCGACGATCGATGTCCTCCGCGCCGCAGGCCTCGAGCTTGGCGCGGATGTGACGCGTAACCCGCGCGACGTTGTCCATCAGCGAGGCGGGGTCTTTGAACACCTCGTGATTGATGCGCTGGTGGATGAATCGTCGCCGGCCTTCGCCGCGCACCTCGTAGCTGGCCGCGAAGGTGTCGTTGATATGGCCGGTCCCGTACGGAACCGCCGACACGAATTCACCCTCGATAACGAACTGACCCCCGAGCCACGACAGGTCCTTTTGCACGCTTTGCTAGTCCCAGAGGCGCTCAGGGTAGTCGCCCGCGTCGATGAGAGCGCGGATACTCGCCATGACCCCTTCGCGATCTTCCTTGTAGGTCACGCCGAACCACGGGCCGCCGCCGGGCAACACCCTCACACGCGCGTCGCCGCGGGCGATGAGCCCGTCGACGACCTCGGGAAGCAGGAACTCCGCCCCGGCGTTGTCGATATTCCGGTCCAGGAACGTCGACAGCCCGTGCTCGAGATGAGCAACGATGCCGGCGGAAAATCCCCAGAAGTTCATCGAAACGGTCTCGTCGCCGGCGAGCGGGACCTGTTCTCCGTCGGCGGCGGGGTACGTCGCTCCGTCGCCGGCGCGGGCGATACCCGAGAGCTCGTCGATGGTGCGCAGATACTCACCCTCCGTGCGGCAAACGCCTCGCGTGACCGTGCCGTGCGTCGACAGGGTGTCGCCGAGCCGATACCCGACCATGGCGTACTCGTTGCCCTCGCCGCGCAAATGCGCCGCGAGCATCTCGTAAGCGCGGGCTCCGTAAAAATCATCGGCGTTGATGACCGCGAACGGCCCGTCGATCAGCTCGCGGGCAGCGAGCGTGGCGTGCGCGGTCCCCCAGGGCTTCTCGCGACTCTCGGGCAACTCGTAACCGTCGGGGAGGTCGTCGAGTTGCTGGAACGCGTAGCGGATGTCTACACCTTCAACGGCCTCGTACTTGGCGCCCACGCCTTCGATGAAGGCCTCTTCGATGTCGCGACGGATGACGAAGATGACGTCACCGAATCCCGCCCGGAGAGCGTCGAAGATCGAATAATCGAGCAGCGTGGCGCCGCCCGGACCCACCGGGTCGATCTGTTTCAAGCCGCCGTAGCGGCTGCCCATCCCGGCGGCGAGGACAATCAACGTCGGATTCGAAATACTCATGTCGTAGATCTCTGCTCAGAGGTTCAGGGGTTGGCGCCGGGACCACGCGTGTCGATCAACGAAACTCCACGACGAGCAGCAGCGGACGGTGATCCGAGGCAACAGGTTCATCGATGACCCGCGATTCGACAACCGTGAAACGGTGGGCGGGCCGAAAGACAACGAAATCGATCTCGCGCTCCGGGCGGTCGGAGGGAAAAGTGTAGCGATCCTCACCCTTGTCGGGAATGACAAAGGTCTCACCGAGCAGAGCCATCACCGCCGAATCCGGCGTCGAATTGAAGTCGCCGGCGAGAATCACCGGCACGCTCTCTGGTTCGAGTACGTCGAGCAACCGACGAGCCTGTGCCATCCGCTCCGCCTCCGTGCGATAGAAGTGGACGCCGGCGAAGATCAACTCGCCGGCGCCGTCCGGGAGCTGCACATGGATCGCCAGCGAAGACCGCGGCTCCGCACCTTCGGGAAGCAGGTGGTTGGTCGGGTTGTCGAACGGCAGGTCGGACAGTACCGCCATGCCGTACTGGCCGCCCCGGTAGTCCATGAAGGGGCCGAACACCGAGCCCATACCGACCATGCGCCCGAGCTCGGCTGCCTGGTTCACGCCTCCCGTACGCTCGGTGCGGTTGTCGACCTCCTGCAGGGCCACCAGATCCGGGTCGAGCTCCCGGATCGTCCGCGCGATGCGTTCGAGATCCACAACCTCGTCGTTGCCCGCGCCGTGGCGGATGTTGTAGGCGAGGATCCGAAGCGTCGTCGCCTGGCCGGAACCGCCCGCTTCTTCGACCCGGGACGCGGTCGCGCCGGAGGGGCCGGACCGGCTCACGGAAGCCCCTACGTCGGAGCGGTCCACCCGGCTCCCGAAGGGACCCACCCGACTCCCCGAGGCAGCTCCGTGGGCGAGGGTAAACACCAGAAGAGAAACGGCGAGGCGGAGAATCATGCCCGCAATACTACTCGCCCCAGCCTGCGGTGCCGACCTCTTGTAAGTGCGCGACACCCTCCTCGCGCTCCTGCAGAAGCAGGAGCAGGAGGTCGCCGGGCAGGCTCCACTCGAGAGCTCGTTTGACCGCCTCCAACTCGGAATCGGCGATCTCCACGGCTTCGTCCGGAGCGCCGACGCGTCGCAGCTCATCGGCGATCAGCGCCGGAACCTCACCGGGCTCGCGGCCACGCAGATATCGGGGGAGGTCCTTTGCGATCACGTGGTCGATACCCGGTTTCCACGTAGCGCGGGCCAGGCTCCGGATGGCCTCGTCGTCGCGGTCGCCCGCCTGGCCGAGAACGACAAGGCGGCGATTCGCCTCCACGCGGGTGGCCATGTCGACGATCGCCTCGATGCCCGGTGGATTGTGAGCAAAGTCGACGACCACGCGGACGCCCTGAACCTCGAAGAGGTTTCCGCGGCCCGGGTTGTCCTCGAGCGTGCCCCGCATCTGCCGCAGGCCGCGCGTGATCGCCTCCGAGTCGAGGTCCAGCGCGAAGCCGAGCGCCGCTGCGCCCAGGGCGTTGTATACGTTGTAGCGTGCCGCTCCGCCGTGAGCTATGGGGATCTCGTCGATGCCGAGTAGCTCTTCGAACCTACCCCCGAAGGATCTCACCAGGTTGCGATCGCGGACGTAGAGCGCCTCCCCGCCCGCTTCGACGTGCTCCCTGATCACCGGCGACAGGCGGCTGTAGCCGATCCACACCACCGGAACGGGAAGCCCACGCGCTCGTGCCACAAGCGCGGGATCGTCGGCGTTCAACACCACGGTCCCCTCGGGCCTGACGGCTCGGGTCACCAGCATCTTCGTGTCGGCCAGCTCCTCGAGGTCGGCGACGCCGAACTCGCCCAGATGATCGTGTCCGACGTTGGTGACCATCGCCGTCGCCGCCCGCGTAACAGGAAGCCCACGGCGCAATAGCCCGCCGCGAGCCGCCTCGAGGACGGCGTAATCGACCCGTTGATCTTGCAGGACGGCGCGCGCGCCCTCGCCGCCGGTGTAGTCGCCGGGCAGGACGATCTCTCCGCCGATTTGCACGCCGTCGCTCGAGGTGTTGCCGGCGACCGCGCCCGACGCCGCCACCATGCCCGCCAGCAGCCGTGCCGTGGTGGTCTTGCCGTTGGTGCCGGTGATCAACGCCACGGGCACGTCGTGCACGCGGTTCCAGTCGACCTCGCCGGGGCTCGGAAGCTCATCCACCGGCCACGAAACGCAACCGCGACCGAGCCCCACCGAGGCGATCTCGTCGTCGGACAACAGCGTGACGTCACGCTCGGCGGCCGCCGCACGCAGCGCCATCAAGCGGGGATTACGTTCCTTGTCGATGAGCCGGGTCAGGTCCTCGCACACTTCGGCGAGCAACCTCGCGTCACCCCCCTCGAGCTGCGCCCGGGTCGCCTCCCAGGCCCACTCGTTGACCTCACAGGCGGCATACCAGCCGTCGATAGGCGCCGTGATCTGCAGGCCGACACCGTCGGTGAACCGTCGCACGCACGTCGATTGGTCCGGCCAGCCCACCGCGTCGAGAATCGCTCGGGCGTTCTCCTGCCAGGCTCCGATCAGAGCCTCCGGCTCCGCCCCTTCGAACGCCACATCGATGACAGCGCCGGGAGTGTCGGAAACGACGTTGATTCCGGTGAGCCTGCGGGAATCCAGCAGCTTCATCGTCTCAGTCGGCTTCTTCGTCGACGCGCGCGATGCGCACGCCGCGCTCATCGCGAATGATGGACTCCCCTTCTTCGAGGACGACATCGGGCAGCGCCGGCAGCTCCACCGGCGGAGCCGGCGCAGCGGCTGAGGTGGCGGCGGCGGCGCCGTCACCGAACCCCTCGATCTGCTTCCACGAGCGTTCGATGTGGTCGCCGAAGATCAGCACCAGGTCGCCGGCGGTCGCCATCTGCAGCGCCGCTTCGATCGCCTCGACCTCCATCGGCCAGACTGCGACGCTCTCCTCACCGACGCCGTTGGCGAGCAACGAATCGCGCAGCAAGTCGGGGATCTCGGTGGGCCCGCGGCCGCGCAGATTGTCGTCGCGACGGCAGATGTAGTGATCGAAACTGCCGGCCGTGACGGCGGCAATCTCGCGCACGTCGTCGTCGCGCCGATCGCCGGGCGCGGCGAGCACGACGATGCGCCGGCCGTCCGTCGGTAGCTGTTCCACCAAGTCGACCATAGCGCGTACCGCCGCGGGGTTGTGGCCGTAGTCGAGGATCACCTTGAACGGGTGGCCGTCGAAGACGTTCATGCGACCCGGGGCCTGGAAGTACGTCGTGTCGAACGTACGCAAACCGTGACGAATGCCCTCGAGGCCGACGCCCATACTGTGCGCCATGCCGGCGGCGAACATGGCATTTTGCACGTTATGGATGGCGCGTCCTTCGAGCGTCGCGGGAATCAACTTGCTCCACAACAGGGGCATCTGAACGCCCTTGTCGTAAAGCGTGATCATGTGCCCGTGGATACCTTCCTCGAGGACGACGCCGCGTCCGTCGGCTTGGATGTGCTCGGCTACCAACGGATGGCGCGGATTCATCGTCACGTAGCAGATGTGTTGCGCCTGGGTATGGTCGGCCATCTTCAGGCACAGAGGGTCGTCGGCGTTGAGCACGACCGCATCGGTGGTGACCTCGATGGGGATGCGCTTGACCTCGGCAAGCTGCTCGAGCGTCTCGATGCCGCGCAGCCCGAGATGGTCGGCGGCCACGTTGAGGCAGCACGACACATCGCAGTTGCGATACCCCATGCCGGCGCGCAACAGACCGCCACGGGCGGTCTCGATCACCGCCACCTCCACCGTCGGTTCCGACAGCACCATGCGGGCGGCAATCGGTCCGGTCATGTCGCCTTCGACCGTCGGATGCCCGTCGATGTAGACGCCATCGGTGGTCGCCAGCCCGACGTGTCTTCCGGCGAGCTTGTGGATGTGCGCCAACATGCGCGAGGTCGTTGTCTTGCCGTTGGTGCCGGTGATGGCGGCGATGGGGATGCGGCTCGGCGTCCCGGCCGGATACAGCATGTCGATCACCGGTCCGGCGACGTCGCGAGGCGTCCCCTCTGCGGGCGCGACATGCATGCGGAATCCGGGCGCCGCGTTGACCTCACAGATGGCGCCGCCGACGTCCTTGTACGACTCGGTAATGTCGCGGGTGAGGAAGTCGACGCCGGCAACGTCCAACCCCACCGCCATGGCCGCGCGAACGGCCATCTCGCGATTGTCGGGATGAACTTGGTCGGTGAGATCGACCGCCGTGCCGCCGGTGGACAGGTTGCCCGTGGAGCGCAGGAACACGGCCTCACCATCGGCCGGCACCGTGTCGGTGTCGTAGCCGTACTGAGCCAGCAATCTCTCTGCCTGGTGATCGAGCTCGATCCGCGTGAGCACCTTCTCGTGGCCGATACCGCGGCGCGGATCGGCGTTGGTGATCTCGACGAGCTCACCGATGGTGTGCTCGCCGTCGCCGACGACGTGACCCGGGACCCTCTTCGCTACCGCGATCAGGCGGCCGTCGACGACCAGCATGCGGTGGTCCTCGCCTTCGATGAAGCTCTCGACGATGACGGTGCGACTGTACTGATTGGCATGACCGAAGGCGACGACGACGTGTTCGTCGTCGCTCAGGTTCAACGAAGCCCCGCGCCCGTGATTGGCGTCCAGCGGCTTCACCACCACCGGGTAACCGATGCGTCGCGCCGCGTCGACGGCCCCCCTCGACGTACGCACGAGACGTTGCTGCGGCACCGGCAAACCGAGGTTCGAAAGGACGCTGACCGCCTCTTCCTTGTCGGAGGCGATCTCCACCGCGATGTGTCGGGTCTGGCTGGTGATCGTGGCCTGGATGCGGCGCTGGTTCTTGCCGAAGCCGAGCTGCACGAGGCTGTACTGGTTGAGGCGAACCCAGGGGATGTTCCGCTCGTCGGCGGCGCGCACCAGAGCCGCCGTGCTGGGACCGAGCGCACGGCGCTGAGTGAAACGAATGAGCTCGTCGCGCTCCTCCTCGAAATCGAAATCCTCGGGTTGGTCCGCGGAGCGAAGCTCTTCGGGCAGCAGGCCGTTGAGCAGCCTGAATGCAAGCTCACCCGCCTCGCGGCCGACCTCGCGCTGAGCGTACTGATAGACGACGTTGTACTGACCCGGATCTCCCGTCGACCGCGTGCGGCCGAAGCTCACCTTGCCGCCGGCGATGTTCTGCAGCTCGAGCGCAACGTGCTCGAGGATATGCCCCATCCACGTGCCCTCGTCCTCGCGCAGGCGACGCACGAAGCCGCCCGGCTCGCCGTACGAGCAACCGTGCTCCCGCAGCCCCGGCAGCGCCTCGAGCAAGGGGTCGATGAAGGCATCACCGAGACGACCACTGGGCCAGTCCTCGAGCTCTTCGAGATCGAGGAGCAGTCGCATCACCGGGAAGTTGGCGTACAGGTTGGGCCCCAAATACACCTGCTTTTCGAGAATCTTCATTCGTTCACTGCCTCATGGTCGTCGCCCTCGGGCGGCGGCGTGACCTCGCGCGTGGCCAGGTCGAAGCGGGCGCCGTGAAGCAGGATGTGCAACTTCACGCCCACCATCGACACCGGGTCGCCCTTTTCTGCTCCTATCGAGGAGTACTCCAGGTGCGAGGCATCGACGATCGTCGCCGAGCCGCTGCCGACGATCTCGAACGTGTTGTCCGGGGCGACAAACGCGGACGTGTCCTCGTCGAGGCCCAGGCCGATCGAGGTCGGGTTGTAGTTGACCGCCGTCAGCAGACGGCCGAGGCGATCGCGCTGGCGAAAGTGTTGATCGATGATGAGCTCGGTCGAGAGGCCCAACCCCGGAGTCAGCGCCACCATGTGCGTGCGCGGGGCGGCCCCCTCGTCGCCGAAAGCGATCATGTGCTGCGACATGAAGCTCGCGCCGGCCGAGCTTCCGGCGATGTGAACCCCCTGCTCGAAGCGCTCCCGGATCATCTGCGAGACCGGCGTGCCGCCCAACAGTCGCGACAGCCGCAGCTGCTTGCCGCCGGTAAAGAAAACACCGTCGGCCTCTTCCAGGTAGTCCATCCAGTCGGATCGGTCGCAATCGGCGCGTTGCTTGTATCCGAGAACGCGGGCTTCGCCCGCGCCCAGGGCAACGAAGGCCTCCGCGTAGCGCTCGCCCGTGCGGGGCTCGCGCGATGCGGTGGGAATGACGGCGATGCGGGCGTCGTCGCCGCCGCTCAGCTCCACGAACCGTTGCAGAATGACCGGCCGGCGCCGCTTCCGCACCGCGCCCCCGATGGGAATCAGGTAACCGCGTGTTGCGGCCGACGCCGGGGTGCCGCCATCCTCGGGGCTAGGCATAGTCCTCTCCGTTGCGGGTGTCCTGCCGTTCGAACGTGCCGAGTTTCACGGATTGTCTCTCTCTCACCATCCAGCGGCCCATCGCCATGACGTCACGGACTTTACCCTCCGCGCTCAACACCACAAGGTCGGCGTCCGCCCCGACCTCGATGCGACCCTTCGCCGGTAGGCGCAACGACTCTGCAACATTGGAAGTGAACGCCGGCAGGACGCGGTCGAGAGGCTCGCCGGATTGCAGCAGCGACGACAGGCAGTCGGCCATCGCGGACACCGCCGCGACTTCCATGCCGATCGGGTTGCCCCGGACATCGAACGCGGGCAGACAACCGCCGCCGTCGGAGCTCACCGTGATCTGCCCCGGCGGCAGATCGGCGTCGAGGTATCGAAGCAGGCCCTCCGCCGCGTTCCACGCGTCCTCGTCGTCGGCCACCGGGAAGGCGGTGACGTCGATCGTGCAGCCGCGCTCTGCGAGCGCGAGCGCCTCTTCGAACAGCGCCTTCGAGCGGTTCACATGCGTCGGATTGTAGACGCGGGCCGGGATCTCTCCGACGTCGAGAGCCTCGCGCACGAGCGAGAGCCCGCGCGGACCGTCGCCCATGTGCAGGTGCACGAGCCCGGCCTTGCCGGTCATCAAACCGGCGACGTGAGCGTCGGCGGCGACGCGCAGCAACTCCTTGAGCGTGGGCTGGCTCGAGCGGTGGTCGGAGAGAGCCAGCTCGCCGACGCCGATGATGAGGTCGATGTACGCGATATCACCGCGAACACTGCCGGTCAGCGTCGTCGGCGGCAGATGGTAACCGCCGGTGAAGCAGTACGCGGTGATCCCCTCTTCGGTCAACGCACGCGCCGTGGTTACCAGGTCCGCCGTCGATCGGGTCAGGTCGTCGGTGGCCAGCAGGCCGACCGCGGTGGTGACGCCGCCGAGGGTGAATTCGCTGAGCTCCCGGCGCGGCACCCGGAACCGCGCTCCTCCCGTCTCGCCGCCGCCGCCGGTCAGGTGCACATGACAATCGATCAAGCCCGGGATCAAGCGGCGGCCGCCGAGATCGATCTCTTCGACCTCGAGCGCTGCGGGCAACGGCGAAAGACCCGTTCCCACCCAGGCGATCTCGCCGCCGCTGACGAGCACGTCTACGGAACCCAAGGGGTGTGGGGCGAAGCAGTCGGCATTGCGCAGTAGGTACATCGCGTCATGCTGCCACGTCGCCGCGATCCCCACTACCGCGCCGGCTCGACACCCTGATGTAAGCTGGCGGCCATGTGCGGACGATTCACACTCACCAGCCCTACGGACGAGCTCGCCGGCTACTTCAACGTCCTGGTCAAGACCCAACTGGAGCCGCGATACAACATCGCCCCCACACAGCCCGTCGCATGCGTGCGAAACGTGTCATCGGGCACGGATACGGACCAGAGTCCGCCGGCGGGCGGGCGCGAGCTCATCGAGATGCGGTGGGGGTTGGTCCCCTACTGGGCGAAGGATCCGGCAATCGGCAGCCGGATGATCAACGCACGTTCGGAGAGCGTCGCCGAGAAACCGGCTTATCGGGAGCCTTTTCGCAGGCGCCGCTGTCTCGTCGTCGCCGACGGCTTCTACGAGTGGAAGCGCCTGCCCGGCGCCAAGCAGCCCTATTTCATCTACATGGAAGATCGTCGACCGTTCGCCTTCGCGGGTCTGTGGGAGCGCTGGAAACCGCGCGCCGGCCAGCTCGACAAGATCGCCGCACCCGGCAAGCCACGCGTTCCCCTGTCGGCGGATGGACGGCTCGAGTCGTGTGCCTTCCTGACCATCGGCCCGAACGAGCTCATGGAGCCGATCCATGACCGCATGCCGGTCATCCTGCCGCCCGAGCACTGGGACACGTGGCTCGACCCCGACAACGACGACGCCGACGGGCTCGCGACGCTGCTGCTTCCGCTCCCCGCTGAGCGGATGCGAGCGCATCCCGTGAGCACTCACGTCAACAAGCCGGCGAACGACGACCCCGCGTGTATCGAGCCCGTGCCCAGGCTGAAGATCGTACGACCGGAGCCGCGCGACGCCGAGCAAGCCCCCGATACGGACGGGGAAACCCGGGCGGATGACGGAGCAGGGTCCGGGCCCCCGACACAAGACAGCCTGTTCTGATCAGCCGCTGAACCCCGCGACGATTCGCCACACCTGGGCGACGACGAAGCAGATCCCGAAGCCCATGGCCACCGGAAGCAACGACGCCACTGCCGTCCACCTGGCGCTGCCGGTTTCCTTGTAGATGGTGTAGATCGTGGTCGAACAAGGATTGTGGATGAGGCTGAAGAGCATCAGGTTGATGGCCATCAGCAACGTGAAGCCACCGGCCTCGAGAATCTGCGCCGTCGCCGCCTGATCGTCGAGCTCGAACATCACGCCGGCCCCCTCGCCGAAGCCCGCCACCGGATTCACCAGCACGATGAGCATGAGGATCGTCGGTATGACGATCTCGTTGGCCGGGATGGCGACGATATAGGCCAGCAGGATGATGCCGCTGAGCCCGACGAAGATGCCGAGCGGATTGAGGAGGTTGATGACATGCTCCGCGACGCTGACGCCGACGATATTGACGTTCGAAACCAGCCAAATGAAGGCGCCCGCAGGAAGCGCGAACACGATCGCGCGCCAGAGGACGTAGATCGTTCGGTCGATCAACGACGTGTAGATCGTTCTCAGGACCCGCGGCGGGCGATACGGCGGCAGCTCCAGGTGAAACGTCGAAACCTCGCCCCGTAAGACAGTCCGCGACAGGACCCAGGAGGTGAGGAAAGAAAGCAGGATTCCCAGAACGGCCACGGCCACCACGGCCAGCGCCGAAATCACGCCGCCCAGATAGGCCGGCGCCAGCGCGCCCACGAAGATCGACGCGATGAGGATCTGTGTCGGCCAACGCCCGTTACACAGCGAGAAGTTGTTCGTGATGATGGCGATGAGACGCTCGCGTGGGCTATCGATGATGCGGGTGGCGATGACACCGGCGGCGTTGCAGCCGAAGCCCATTACCGCGGTGAGCGCCTGCTTGCCGTGCGCCCCGGCGCGGCTGTACGTGCGATCGAGATTGAACGCGACGCGCGGCAGGTAGCCGAAATCCTCCAGCAGCGTGAAGAGCGGGAAGAAGATCGCCATGGGCGGCAGCATGACGGCGATGACCCACGCTGTGGCCAGGTACATGCCGTCGATGAAAAAGCCCGAAATCCACCAAGGAATACCGAGCGCGGCCGCGCCGTCGCGGAGCCACACGTAGCCATTGTCGATCAACAGCGTGGCGAGCATCTTAGAGGGCACGTTGGCCCCGGCGATGGTGATCCAGAACACCAACGTGAGAAGCGCCAGCATGAGCGGTATGCCGAAGTGGCGACTCGTGACGAGGCGGTCGATAGCTCGATCGAGGTCAAAGCGGGGCGTGTCGTCGGCTCGCGTAACGGCGCGGTCGGCCAATCGCGCAGCCTCCGTATAGATCCCCTCCATCAACGCCTGGTGAAAGTCCGGACCGGCCCGCCAGCGTAAGTCGGCCACCAGATCGAGCACCGCCGCTCCGGCGGGATACGACACACGGGACTCTGTTCCCCCGGCTCGCGCGGCGCTGTTCTGCTCATTGCCCTCGCCGGCGAACACCGGGGTCTCGGATGGCGGTGCGGACAGGTGCTCCTGCAACGTGGCCAACTCACCGCTGCCGATGGCCTCTCGGATGGTGTCGTCCCCGTCGAGAACGCGGAGCGCGACCCATTGTGTGTTCGGCAGCCCGGGAAACGCCTCGCCGATCTTTCCTGCGAGCTCGCTCACGACCTCCTCGAGCGCCGGCGACTTGCCGCCGACACGCAGGGGACGGCCGGCGAACTCGCCCGAAGCCACCTCTTCTACCGCCTGTAACAGCTCGTCGAGACCTTCCCCGTAGCGAGCCGACGTCGGCACCACCGGCACACCCAGGTCGCGCGCCAGCCGTCGATGGTCGACCTCCAATCCGTGTCTTCGGGCCTCGTCCATCAGGTTCAGACAAATAACGACCCTGTCGGTGATCTCCATCACCTGCAGCGCCAGGTTGAGGTTGCGCTCCAAACGCGTCGCATCGACGACGACGACGGTGACGTCGGGCTTGCCGAAAAGAATGAAATCGCGGGCGATCTCTTCGTCGAAGCTGGTGGCCAGCAGCGAGTACGTCCCCGGCAGGTCGACCAGCTTGTAGCCGGCGTCGCCGGCGTGGAACCCGCCTTCGGCGCGCGCGACCGTCTTGCCGGGCCAGTTGCCCGTATGCTGGCGAAGGCCCGTCAGAGCGTTGAAGACCGTGGACTTACCGGTGTTCGGATTGCCCGCGAGAGCGACCACATAGTCCCAGTCGGCCATGTCCACGCCCAGCTTCTGCAGATTGGCCAGGTTGTGGACCGGGCAGCTGGCGCAGCCGTCGGCAGAGGGGTTACTCATGGCGCCCGCAACCGCTCATGCCGCCTCACCCTTTTCGGAGTCGACGGCGCGTTCGACCTGAATCCGCTCGGCCTGTTGCCGCCGCAGAGCGATCATGGCTCCCCGAATGCGATACGCGGTCGGGTCGCCCCCGGGGCCCTGCAGCTCCGCCCGCACCTCGGTGCCCGGAACGATGCCCAGGTCCATCATGCGCCGCCGCTCGGCGCCTCGGCAGGCCGCGGAGATGCCGATCACCCGCGCGCTCTCGTCCGGCTGCAGGGACGACAGCAACTCGAAGGACTTCCTCACATCCTGCCCTTCCGGCAGCGGTGAGATCGAGAGATTGTTGGCAACTACGCGAGAGAGAACGTGCTCGACGCCGTCGGCGTCGAAGCGGATTCCGTCCGGCCCCGCTCCGTGCACACGAACCTGCACCCCCGCGTGCAGATTCGCCGCGACCAACTCGCGGTATACGACGTCGGGCTCGTCCTCGATGTGCGCCACCTTGCCGACATCACCGGCGACGAGGTCGCTGAGCGGCCGGCCCTCGACGCGCAGCATCTCACCGCTCGCCGTGGGAATCGGATCGCCGTGCGGGTCGAATCTCGGGTGCCCCAGCCGCGCCGCCATGGCCTCGGTTTCTTCCGCCGAGGTTCGGTGCTCGAGCCGGTCGGCCTCTCGGTGCCATGCGGCGGCATCCATGCCGGTGTCCTGCGAGAAATGACGTTCCCAGAGCCGGTGAACGCGGATAATCTGCAGCGCCTGGGCACGTCCCTCCTCGGTGAGCCGATACTCCCCGGCTTCCAATTCGACCAGTTCGAGCTCCTGGAGGCGTCCGAGGAGCACCGCGGAGCGGTTGTCCGAGATCCCCAGAGCACCGGAGACACTCTGCAGCGTCCCCGTGATGTCTCGGTACTCGCAATCGAAAAGGTGCTTGAGGGCGTCCTCCGAGAGCACGCGATCGGACGCGCGCAGCACGTGTTCCCACTGCCAGTAGAGCCCGTGAACGGGCCAGAACAGAAGCGCGGCCGCTCCCCCCAGCAATCCGGCGATGAGCAATGAAAGGACAGGACTGACCATGTCGTTCCTTCTATGATGTCGGCGTAGTCGGCTCCGGCGCCGCGAAGTCGTCTCTCCGTCTCCGCCATCGAGGCGGAACGTCGCAACTTCGGGGGCGCGACCTCGCGCGGCCGTTTGCGGGCCGATTTTCAAGTACCACGAAAGCTATTTTTGAGTATACTAAAAACTATGCTCGGTGCCAGCTTTTTCGACGCCCTCCTCCACATCGTCGCGGAGTCCGCTCCGTACCTGCTGTTCGGGTTCGCCGCCGCCGGCCTGCTGCGGGCGCTGGTTCCCGAGGAGCGGGTCTATCGACTGCTGGGCGAAGACGGCTTCCGCTCGGTGTTCCTCGCCTCTCTTTTCGGCGTGCCCCTACCTCTGTGCTCATGCTCCGTGATTCCGGCGGCCGCCGGCCTCAGACGCAGCGGTGCGGGTCGCGCGGCCACGACGTCTTTTCTCGTATCCACCCCCGAAACGGGCGTCGACTCCATCAGCATCACCTACGCGCTGATGGATCCGATCATGACGGTGACGCGGCCGATCGCCGCCTTCGTCACGGCGCTGGCAACGGGTTCCGCGGTGGCGCTGCTTCCGTCCGACGACGAACCCGAGCCCCCCGCCGCGGTCGAGGCGGAAGGCTGCTGCAACGACACCGGATGCGGCGGCGAGTCCACGGAGCAAGCGCCGAGCATGACGGAATCGATCCTCGAGGGCCTCCGCTACGCTTTCGGACCTCTGCTCGACGACCTCGCCGTCTGGCTGGTCGTCGGGTTTGCATATGCCGCCGGCGATTGGCGATCGGGCAGTCGACGTATGAACTTCGTACGGTTCTCTGGCGAGTTGTTTATCTATTACGTGCTGATTGCACTTGGAGGCGGCGTGCTTACCGGGTTCACATTGGCCATGTTTGAGTTTATCGGCCTCGACCTGGAATGGCTGGCGCAGTCATGGATTATCCCGTGCGGAGCCATGGGCGCCGTGATTGT
>CAYSHI010000409.1:0-20617 GCA_964430745.1 uncultured Acidobacteriota bacterium
TTCCAGCCCGATGGTTCCCTGGCCGGCGACGATCTGAAGATCGTTGTAGGGCGAGACGTAGGTTTGTCCGGTGTCCGCGGCGTGCCGGCGGGCCAGCCGCTCGGCCTCGATACCGTCTCCGGGCACCAGCTTGATGTTGGCGCCATACGAGCGGATTGCCTGGAGCTTGGCCGGCGAGACGCTCTCGGGCAGGTAGATCGTTCCGCGGATGCCGAATCGGGTCATCAGATAGGCGCAGGCGGTGCCGTGGTTCCCCGACGAGGCGGTGAGCACGCCCTCCTCTCGCTCGGCATCGCTGAGAGCGAGAAGCTTGTTCATGGCGCCACGCAGCTTGAATGAGCCGGTGATCTGGGCGCTCTCCAGCTTCAGATAGACGTCGGCGCCGGCCAGGTCGCTGAGATAGTTGCAGCGCTCCAGCGGGGTCTGGCGAATATGCGCGCGAATCCGTTGTTCCGCGGCGAGGACTTCGGCGTCGATGTCGATCGTGCTCACGCCATCTGGAACGCGCGACCACGGTACAGAAAGTCGACGATGTTGCCCTCGTGCGGCTGCAACCAGTTGAGTTGGATCGTCGGCACCGGCCCCAGGTTGAGGCGGTCGATGTTCGTAGCGTCGAGCAGTGCGGAGCGGAAGGCCTCGTCGTTCGTGATTCCGGTGGCGACAAGCGTATCGCCGACGGCGCCGATCATCTTCGCCTGAGGGCAATCGACGACGGTGACGAACGGGAACATGTACTCCTTGCCTGCGGCGGGAGAGTCGGCCGATGTGGCGTGCAGGACGGTCGGACGCAGGTAGTCGCAGCGTTCCCGGGGTACCCACCGGTCGCCGTCGCGGTGGCGGGTCGTAACCTCTTCTACGCCTTCGAGATCGACGGTGGCGTCGATGTCCGCCGAAATCGCTTCGGCCTGACCCGGCACCGTGAACGCCGCGAGCCTGGCCTCCGGGTCGTCCGGAGGCAATGGCGCGATCGGACCGAGACGCTCGGCCAGAGCCTCGGCGATCTCCTTGCCGTGGCGCGGCGTCCAGATGCCCGAGCAGTTGATGCACGAGCGGCCGCTGTTGATGAGCACGGAATCGACCATCAGGTCGAGGTGCTGCTCCCAGTCGTCGACGATGTCCTCGCCCAGGAGTATCTTGCTGAAGCCCGGCCCATGCACTTGCACGCCGGGATCGCCCCTGTACTGCTCGACGGTGGGCAGGCCGCCGAAAATGAGGCTGCGCGGCGAGCTCTTGAGCACGGCGGCGCCGATGTCACCGGCGCCGGGATAGATCGCGATGGCCTCGCTCGGAACGCCCGCGGCGAAGAACGCCTGCGCCATTCGCCACGGCGTCCACGGCTCCTGCGGCCCCGGCTTGAGCACCAACCCCACCTGCAGCGGCACCACCGGCAACCACAGGCTGTGCACTCCCGGGGAGTTCGACGGAAGCACCATGCCGAGCACCGGCGTGACCGCCTGGAAGCTGCGCATCAGGCCGTCTTCTTCGCCGTAGCCGTCGGCCAGCAGATCGTACGGGAGATTGCGCGTCAGCGAGCTGAGGATGTTGTCCATCTGGTCGAGGACGAATTTCAGCTTTGCCATGTTGGCGCGGCACATGTGCTCCGGCAGCCCCGTGGTGGCCGACTGCTGCACGACGAAGTCGTCGGCCGACTGGGTACCGTCACCCAGCGGTAGCTCGGCGCTCATGAACAGCTCGCCGGCCCGACGAACCATGTCGATGAGCTCGGGGATGGGAACCTCGCGCAACGCGTCGCGCGCGCGCTGCGCCTTGCGCATGTCGCGCTCCACAAGGCCGCCGTTGGCCTGGCTGACCTCGGCAAGCTCCTCGCCGGTAGCGAAATGGACGACTTTTTCGGTCTCGAGACTCTGGTAGGGTTCACCCCACCGGAGCACGGGAAAGTGGATCACGTCTGCCTCCGTTGGTGAGCCATGATCTTAACGTAAACCGGAGCCGAAGGACGTTCGTGCTCCGGACCGCACGACAGGTGAATCGATGACGCGTAGCCGCCCGAATCATGCGCGAGGTGCCGTGCCGGCGGCCGTGCTGTCGGCTTGCCTGGTGGCGGCGTGCGCGCCCTCGAGCGAGCCCGAGCCCCTGCCCCCCTCGGTGCGCAACGTGGTGTGGATCATCGTCGACGATCTCGGCTGGCGTGACATTGCCGCCGCCGGATCGACCTTTTACGAGACGCCGCACATCGATCGACTGGCAGCGGAGGGCACGCGCTTCACGCAGTTCGACACCGCTTCTCCGGTGTGCTCGCCGACGCGCGCCAGCTTCATGACCGGGAAGCACCCGGCCCGTGTGCAGATCACCAACTGGATCGGCGGCGAGCAGGCCGGAATGCTGCGGCAGGCCGAGTATCTGCGCCGGCTACCGCTCGAGGAGGTCACGCCGGGAGAGGCGTTCAAGACAGCCGGGTACGTTACGGGGTACATGGGCAAGTGGCATCTCGGCGACGGGGATCACATGCCCGACGCCCAGGGCTTCGACGTCACCGTCGCGGTGAACGGAGCGGGTCAACCGGCGACATATTTCTATCCCTATCGCCGCGAGAACTCCTCGGTCTGGGACGTGCCGGACCTGGAGGGTGGCGCGGAAGGCGAGTATCTGACGGACCGGCTCACCGACGAGGCAGTGGGATTTCTCCGGACCTACGCCGACCAGCCCTTTTTCCTCGTGCTTTCGCACTACGCCGTGCACACGCCCTTGGAATCCAAGGACGAGCTCGCCTCCAAGTACCAGGCCAAGGCCGATCAACTGGGGCCTATCGACGTGCCGTTCGCTCCCGTCAGTCGCCTGGCGATCAGCAAGCAGCGCCAGGACCACGCCGTCTACGGCGGCATGGTCGAGAGCACCGACGACAGCGTCGGACGGATTCTCGACACGCTCGATGAGCTCGGGCTGGCCGAGAGCACCGCCGTGGTTCTCGTTTCCGACAACGGCGGTCTCAGCACGTTGCCGCCGGGCCGCACGTCGATGCCTACCTCCAACCTGCCGCTGCGGGCCGGCAAGGGATGGCTGTACGAGGGAGGCGTGCGCGCACCCCTCATCATCAAGTGGCCGGGCGCCGACGCCGCGCCGACCATCGACGTCCCGGTCACCAGTATGGACCTGTACCCCACGCTCCTGGACATGGCAGGACTCCCGGCTCTCCCCGATCAGCACGTCGATGGGCTCAGCTTGGCGCCTCTGCTTGGCGGTGAGGAGGAACTCGAGCGCGAAGCGCTGTTCTTTCACTTCCCCCACTACCACGGCTCCGGCAACCGGCCGTCGGGGGCCGTACGCGTCGGCGATCTGAAGCTGGTGGAGTGGTTCGAGGACGGCAGCGTCGAGCTCTACGACCTGGCGGCGGACCCGTCGGAAGAAGTCGACCTGACCTACAGCGAGCCGGGAGAAGTGGCGCGCTTGCGCGAGATCATCGGCCGATGGCGGGTTGCCGTCGACGCCGGCATGCCGATGCCGAACCCGGACTACGAGGGAGGCGGGCCCCGGTAGCGGGGTCAGTCGGCGTTGCCGGTCGCCGGTGAGTTCAGACGCTTTCGGAGCACCATGAGGCCGGCGCCGCCGAGCAAGGCGATGATAAGAAGCGTCAGGACGCGGGCATACACCACGTTGACGAGCCGCTCGCTTTCGTCGAACGACCGCGCCAGCGTCTCGTCGGTGAGCGCTTCGATGCGGGTGAAGACCTCGCCGAGCCGACCCTGGATCTGCTCATCGACCAGGGCGATCTGAGATTCGACGTCCGCCATGATCGCCTCCCGCTGCACCGCTACGTCATCGAAAATGAGGCCACGCTGTCGATCGACCTCGGTCAGCAGGCGCGCGCGTTCCGCGTCGATGAGGGGTTGGAGGTCGGCCAGCGCAGCGGCCAACTCGGCCTCGAGCTCCTCCCGATTCGGCATCCCGGCCAGTAGTTCGCCGGCGACCTCACCGAGCTCCACGGCCTGCGCCCGAAGGATATCGAACGTTTCCTTGGTATCGCCGAGATCGAGCTCGTCGTAGAGCGTCTCGTGGAGTATCAGCTGGCTGTGCCAACGGACCGTGCGCGGCATGACGCTGATGTAGCGCTGGTACTGCGACACCATCTCGTCGACGCCTGCCTGCAGGCGGCCGAGCGCGGCAAAGGCGTCGTTGCCGGAACTCTCGAGTTGCTCCGCCAGCGCCACCGCGGTCGAGCTCCGCACCATCATGGTCGAGGTCAGAGGGTGGTCGTCCGCCCATGTGTAGACCAGGCGTGCGCCGTCGGGCGAAGGGCCTTGCGCGACTGCTTCGACCACCCGCTCGATCTCCATTCTGACCGTTTGTGTCGCGGCGATCATGGTTGGCTGGTGCTCTCCGAAAAGCTCAGCGCCGACACCCCCTTCGGCGACGTAATCCTCGAGCTGCAGGCACAGAGCCCAGGCGTCGACCAGCGACGCCACGGGGCCGGGCTGGTTCAGCGAGTTCAAGAACACGTTCACTGCCAGCAGGCGAAACTCCATCGCGTTGCGACGCACGACCTGATCGTCCGAGGTGTCGATGACATGCTCGCTCGAATCATCGATGACGGCGACGAAGTACTCGGTGTAGTCGTTCAGACGTATGCGGAACTCGGTGACCGTGATGGGTATGTTTGTCGCGGCAAACAGCGGCGGCGTGCTGTCGGCGGAGCTGCAGCCGGTGGCACCTGCCGCGATCGCAGCGGCGACAACCAGAGCCAGGGAATAGCGCAGCGGGCGGCGGTCCTTCTGACTGCTAGTCACGATCGAGTTGTCCGTTCGGCTCGTGCCGCCGAGGCGGAGCGGAGCGCGTGCGCGGATGGGGCGACCATCATCTTTCGACGATCGTCAGACGATCATCAATAGACGCCCACGGTGGTCGACTTGGCAAAACGGCTGAACGGGCGCAGCCCGCTGACGCCGTCCCAGGGGTACGCCTCATACGGCGGTTCGCGCTCTCCCTCGTCGCGTTCCGGGAAGCGCGGCAGGAAGAACTCCTTCGTCAACGTGGTGAGCACGACGCGGCCGGTTTGGCCGTATTCCACGACCTTGTCGAGGTCGTCGGGATCGACGACCTGGATCGCGGCACGCGGCTGCGGTGCGTAGTAGGTGATCTTGAAGCCGTTGTCCGGGCCGCTGGGCGAGCTCGCCGCCAGGCCCATCAGCGTATTTCCGTAGGTCGGCGTCATGTAGACGCCCTCGAGCAACTCTTCCTTCGCGAAACGATTCCACTGGGGCGTGAACTCGGTTCCGCCCGAGAACACCCCGGTGATGCCCGCCTCGCCGATGCTGGAGCCTTCCTCCTCGAGGCGGAGGGCCAGCGCTTCGAGCAACTTCGGCGTGGTGAACAGGCACTTGATGTCATGATTCGCCGAAAGAACGGTCATGGCCTGGTCGATGACGTGTTCCTGGTAGGCCTTGAGGTGCTCCATCCAGCCCTTCTTGATCAACTTGATGACCCAGCGGGGGTCGAGGTCGACGCAGAAACAAATGCCGCCGCGGTAATGCGCCAGGTGCTCGACCGCCAACCGCAGGCGGCGCGGCCCGCTCGGGCCGAGCATGAGCCAGTTCGAGCCGGGCGGGAAGTACTCGTCGGGCAGCGTTGCGGAGAACAGCTCGTAGTCGGTCCGGAAGTCGTTGATTGCCACGCGACTCTTCGGAATTCCGGTCGTGCCACCGGTTTCGAACACGTACACGGGCTCGCCGGCGAGGCCCTTGGGGACCCAGCGCTCGACGGGACCGCCACGCATCCATTCGTCGTCGAAGAAGCCGAATTTGGCGAGGTCGTCGAAGCTCTGCACGTCCCGGCGCGGATCGAAGTCCGCCTTCTCGGCGAAGTCGAGCCAGAAGGGACAGCCCGTTTCCGGGTTGAAGTGCCACTCGATAATCTCGCGAAGGTGCGCGTCGAGCTGTTCCCGCGCCGTTGCCACGCGGACTTCGAGGTCGCCGTTGGGGGTGGAATCTGCTGTCGTCATGCGTCTTGCTCCGCGGGATCCGTCGGGTGATAAGCGTGGGGATCGTTCCCGGACCGATGTAGTTGCTTTCGAAGTACCGGATGGCCGTTGGCCGACGCCGTAGAGTCGCTCAACGGCCCGCTGGAGGGCACATCGTAACGTGCTAGCATCGACGGCGCACAAGGAGAAATCGCCATGGTTGACGCCGAACTGTTGGAAATCCTCGCCTGCCCCGAAAACAAGACCCCCGTGCGATTGGCCGAACCGGCGGAGCTCGACGGACTCAATGAGCGGATTCGTACCGGCGGGGTCACGAATCGTGGTGGCGAAGCGGTAGCCGAAGAGGTCGCGGAAGGACTGATCCGAGAGGACGGTAAGTTCCTTTATCCCGTCCGCGACGACATTCCCATCATGCTGATCGACGAGGCGATACCGCTGTCGTCGTGAGCAACGACTCGCAAACGCCCACTCCGCTGCCCTCCACGCCCCAGGAGACACAGCAACGCGTCGCTCGGGAATTCGTGGGGAGATCCAGCGAGCCCACCGCCGGCGACGACACGCGGCGGTTGTTGCAGGGGCGGCTCAAGCTGGCCGCATCCGCGCTTCTCGTGCTCGCCATTGCCTTCCTGCTGCGCGACGCTTTCCTGGGCTGGGATACGGGCGAGCGCGGCATCGGATTCGGGCAGCTCGTCCTGCTGCTGATCGCCGTCGTCGTTCTTTACCGCGGCAAACGGTTGAGTCTCGAGTCGTTGCGCATCATCGAGCTGGCCGTCTTCGCCATGCCGGCTTTCCGCATCGCCTATTTGAGCTACTGGAGCATCCTCGAAAAGGCACAGGCCCGCGACGCCGCCATGGTGCTGTCCGAGATGCAGGGAACGACGCTGTCGTTCGTCATTCTGATCACCTTCTACGGCATGTTCGTGCCCAACAGCGTGCGCCGGGCTTCGATCATTATCGGTAGCTTCGGCGTCGTGTTCATGATGCTGCTGCCGGCGATGAGCTTTCACGACCCCGCCGCCTGGCAGTTCATCTGGAACTCCGACACGGTCAACATCGAGCACCGTTCGTCGATGGCGCTGATCGTCATCTTCGCCGTCGGCATCTCGATCACCGCCAGCTCGATCATCCACTCGTTGCGCAGCGAGGTGATCGAAGCCCGGCAACTCGGGCAGTATCGCTTGACCGAATCGATCGGCAAGGGAGGCATGGGAGAGGTGTGGAAGGCCGAGCACGCGCTGCTCGCGCGCCCGGCCGCCGTCAAGCTCATTCGTCCCGAGGTTCTCGATCCGAAGGACATGGACAAGGCCGAGTCGATGATTCGTCGCTTCGAGCGGGAGGCGCAGAACACCGCCAACCTGAGCTCGGTGCACACGGTAGAGCTCTACGATTTCGGCATCACCGACTCCGGGACCTTCTACTTCGTCATGGAGCTGCTCGACGGCATCGACCTCGAGACGATGGTGAACCGGAGCGGGGCGCTGCCGCCCGCCCGGGTGCGCTATCTCGTGCGTCAGGTGTGCGATTCCCTGCAGGAGGCCCACGCCAAGGGCCTCGTGCACCGGGACGTCAAACCGGCCAACATTCTCGCCTGCCGCATGGGAGCGAGCGTCGACTTCATCAAGGTGCTCGATTTCGGCCTCGCCAAACACCGTGAGCCGGGCACGGACGAGCAGGATGCCAAGTTGACGCGCGAGGGGATGGTCATCGG
This sequence comes from uncultured Acidobacteriota bacterium, assembly GCA_964430745.1. Classification (GTDB taxonomy): domain Bacteria; phylum Acidobacteriota; class UBA890; order UBA890; family UBA890; genus CBDCGW01. The sequence goes on from CAYSHI010000409.1 coordinate 7,641, forward strand.
CACGCCAGCGTACATGCCGCCCGAGACCGTTACCCGGGGTGTCTCCGACGCCCGTTCCGATATCTACGCGCTGGGCTGCGTGATGTACTGGTTGCTGACCGGCGAGCTCGTTTTCGAGGGATCACACGCCATGAGCATGGTGGTGCGACACGCGCAAGAAGCGGCCCCGGCGCCGTCCCAACGCAGCACGCTGGACATTCCCGCAGGGATGGACCGGATCGTTCTCGCCTGCCTCGAAAAGGACCCCGAGGCGCGCCCTCAGAGCGCCGCCGAGGTCAGGCGTATGCTCGACGAGTGCGAGCTCCAGGACACCTGGACGGAAGCCGACGCCCAGGAGTGGTGGACGACCAGGGATTAGCTACGCGTCGTCGGAGAACGCCGATCGTGGCGTTGCGCCGAGCGTTGCCGGAGGCCGCCGATCGCGGCGTTGCGCTGGCTCGTTCGACTTCGGCGTACGGGTGTACGCCTGCGTCTCTCTGCGCTGCGCGCGCCTTGCGCTCGGCGCCCTCCGACAACGCTTCGATCGTGGTGGCCCAGATGCCCGGCGGATGCAACGACGTGGCTCTTCAGGGGCCGGTTTGTCTCCCTGTGCGCACTGGTGGTCGCCCGAACGCACCTGCAGGGGCCCTGAGTTTGCCGTCCGAGGCATCGAGGAGTAATTTCGGGGTGTCTTTTCCCTGGGCCGACGTCCCGGCTCGCACCTGGGCGAAAGCCCGCAGGATCCGGAAGGTGACCTTGAGGTCTCGATTCGTCGTTGCTGTCTTCATCATCGTTGTCGCGTGGGCAGGGCCGGCGTTCGCCCAGCACGCTCCCTATTACGTTCTCGACGCCTTCGGCGGCGTGCACGCCGCCGGCGGGGCTCCGGCGATCTCGCCGGCGACGCCATACTTCGGATTCGATGTCGCCGCGACCATCGAATATGTGGCGGTCGGCACCAGCACGGCGACGGGTGACGGCGTCATCGTCTTGGACAAGTGGGGCGGTGTCCACTACGGCGGCGCCCTGGCAACACATCCGCCCGGTGGCCCCCCGACGCCCTACTTCGGCTTCGACGCATCTCGCGGTCTCGCTCTCCGCGACATACCAACCCGAATGGCGTCCGCGAGCGACACTGCCACCATGGACTTCACTACCACCGCGACCAGTTACACCACCATGACGTCACTGACGATCTACGCGCCCGCATCCGGGTTTCTGCACGTCATCGGCAACGCCAATGTGAATTGCCCGAGCGGAGCAGGTGCCAATAGCGCCGGCTATGTCGTGGTCAATGTCGACTCCACTTCGGCCGGAACCTTGGAGGGTTTGGGGCTCTCGGTCATCGCGGAGTGCGGGAACGCTCCCGGCGCCGGGTACCCCACCGACAACCAAACGGTTTCCAACGTGTTCGCGGTCGGTCCCGGGCAGCACACCGTCTACTTGCTCGGGCGAAAGGCGGCAGGAACGGGCACGTTCAGAGTTGTCAACAGAACGCTGACCGCTCAGTTTGTAGCCGCCGACGGGCAGGGCCAGGTCAGTATTCCGACCCCCCAGGTGGCATCACCACCGCCGTCGGACCCATCCGCGACCGGTCTGAGCATCGGGCGCTGATACGAGTAATCCAAGAGGAGCGAGGGGCCTCTCGTCCGGGGTCCCTCGCTTCCCTCTGAATTGGCCAAGGCGACGCCAGGCTGAAGAGGTCAGGGGGTGGCGCCGACCTCCAGCGCGAAGAGGCGGTTGCGGCTGAGAACGTAGAGCACGCCGTCCTGCGCCACGGGCGTCGTGTAGACTGCCGCGCCCATGTTGTACTCGCCCAGCTCGACCAATTCCCGGCCGTGCTGCAGCACGACGACGTCGCCGTCCTCGTCCCCTAGATAGACCTTGCCGTCGGCGACGAATGGCGAGCCCCACACGGCGGCGAAGGCGTCGTAGGTCCACAGGCGCTCGCCGGTCTCGAGGTCGTGCGCGTGGAGGAAACCGGAGAGGTCGGCGATGTAGACGATGCCGTCGGCGATGGCCACCGTCGACATCGTTCGGTTGATCTCGTCGCCGCCGAGGTGCCAGACGGCGTTGGTCGACGTGATGTCGCCGCTGCCGTTGGCGTCGATGACCCAGAAGTTGCCCGGCGCTTCGCCGTGCTCGGGGTCCTGGCCGACGCCGACGAACACCTTGTCGTCGTAGATCACCGGGGTCGACAGCACGTTGTTGCGCGTGCCGCGGCCGCCGAGGGCCCACTCCGAGTCCTTGGGGTTGAGGTCGAACTTCCAGATGAGCTCGCCGGTCTCCGGGACGAAGCTGTACAGCCAGCCGTCACCGCCGGGAAAGATGACCTGCGGGGTGCCGGCGATGACGCCGTATGCGGGATTGGTCCAGGTGCCGTGCAGGATACTCTCGCCGGGGACGGCACTGTCCCACAGCAACTCGCCGGTGTTCCTGTCGAGGGCGACGAAGCTGGCGCCGAATGGCGACGGGATGGTGATGTGGCCCTCGTCGACGCCGTTGCCGGTCGAGGCGAAGACGATGTCGCCAACCACCAGCGGCGAGCTGGTGGCGAGATTGTGTGGGAAGGCGTCGACCTCGTTGATCATGTCGAACGACCACATGAGGTCGCCGGCCGTGTCGAGCGCCGTCACGTGTGCTTGATTCGAGACGTAGTAGATGCCGCCTTCATCGACGAAAGGGGTCGAGCAGACGCCTTGCAGCGGCCAGTCGTTGACGCGCCCGGCGGGGAGCTTCTCGTGCGTCACTTGCCAGGAAAAGTCGCCGGTCGCTGCGTCGAATGCCATCACCACGCCGCGGTCGCCCGTGGCGCTCGGGTCGCGCAGCCCCTCGTTGTTCGTGCCGACGTAGACCTGGCCGTTGAGGACCACCGGGCCGGCGTATGCCTGCGATCCGACGGGCTGCGACCACTTCACGTTGAGACCGCTGCCCACATCCCACTCGTTCGGCAATCCGGTCTCGGCCGAAACCATGTTGCGTGACGGTGTGTTGCCGAACATCGCCGCCTGGCCGGACTGCCCGCTAGGCGTGGGCTGTCCGTGCAGCGGCGAAAGCCCGACGAGGGCGGCCAGAAGGACGGCGCAGGCCGTCAAGTATGCACGCGTACGCATCATTGGTTCTCCGTCACGCTTACGTTGTCATAGAAGATATCGACGGGAGCATAGCCGTAGATCCCGGGAGCCCCGTTGCTGTTCCTCAGGGGGTCTTTGACGCTGATCGTCCATTCGTCGGGCTCGGCCGTGCCACGCTCCCACACCTTACCGCGCACCAAAGTTCCGTCGGTCTCGACATCGACGCGCAGTTTCATGGTGTACCAGGTGTCTTCGTTCCATTCGAACGGCACGCGCGCGGCCTCGGGAAACTGTTTCGTCAAACGCAGCTCGGATGCCCAGGCGCGAACCTCGAGCCGCTGGTAGTTGCCCTGCAGGTCGAGCGTGTAGCTGCCGTTGATGAGACCGAGGTCGGGGCGCCGCCGGCGCTCGCGCGTGCCCATCAGGTCGGCCTGAACGGTGTAGCCGGTCATCGAATCCGGCCCCATGAAGATCACATGCCGATGTAGCCCCGACGGCGACGGCTGTTTACGCAAGACGAATCCGCCGTCCATCTCGGCCGGCTGATAGCGTCCGCCGCCCATCCACTCGGCGGGTTTTGCGCCGGATTCGAAATTGGTCGACCAGGGCAGCGAGCCGAAGGAACGGACCCGCGCGGTGGCGCTCAATCCGCCAAGCTCGGCGATGACCTTGCCGGCTTGGTTGACGTCTTCTGCGGCGCGGAACGCGCCGTCGCCGTCGATCGTGCCGCTGACGCCCTCCAGCATCCAGGAGGCCCCTTCCTGCGCGCCGAGCGGGTTCCCGTTGGCGTCGAATGCGCGCACCTCGAACTGCACGTTTTCGCCGGCAACCGCGATGACCTCGGTGGGCACCACCTGCAACCAGGCGGGCTCGCCGGATCCGTCGGCGGCCGTCGAGGCGAGCGGCAGACCTTCACCGCTGTACGAGGCCGAGGGGTCGCCGATGCCGAACACGCCGGCTTCGGTGCTCACGTAGATGCGTCCGTAGGCGATCGCGGGAGAGCCGTAGATCTCGGCATGCCGCTCGCCGTCGGGCATGAGAATTTCGGTGGTGTCGACGATCTCCGCGCCGTCGGGGCCGAGCAGCACGATGTACACGCGGCCATTGACCTCGGTGTAGTAGATCTTCCCGTCGGCGAACACCGGCGAGCTCTTGCCCACCGTACCGACGTTTGTCTGCCAGAGCTCGGCGCCCGTCGCCGCATCCAACGCCAACAGGTTCGAGGAGTTGTCGACGACGTACAGCACGCCATCGTGGTGCAGCGGCGATGAGAACCCGATCCCCACCGCGTCGGCGCGCCAGATCTCGCCACTGCTCGTGATGTCGCCGGAGCCGGTCGCGTCAATCGCCACCACCCGTCCCATCGTCGGCGTGTCGACGTTCTCCTCGCTGTGGGCGATGTAAACGGTCGTCCCGACGACCACCGGTGTGACGTTGACGCCGCGCTTGCTGAGCTGGAACTCCCAGATCTTCTCGCCGGTGCTGGCGGCGAGCGCGTAGACCCAGCCGTCCGCCGCGCCCGCGATCATCAGCCGGCGTCCGTTGATGTCCGCGACCACGGGTGTGCCCTGGGTGTTGGCGTCGGCCCAGGGGCGATTCGTCGGCGCCGACGTCCACAGTATGGCGCCCGTGCGCTTGTCGAACGAAAAGAAGCGGTGCCGCGGCGCCCCGAACTCGCCGTAGTTGGCGCCGATGACACTGAGGATGACCTGATCGCCGTCGACGACCGGGTTCTGTGTGCGTCCGCCGTAGCCGGAGGCACGGCCGTGATCTTCGCCGAGGCGGATCTGCCACACGATGTTGCCGTCGCGGTCGAGGGCGACGAGAAGGCCGTCGACGCCGTGGTGGAAGAGGTAGCCGGTTTCCGGATCGCCGACGACGCTCGACCACCCCACGCGAGTGAACGGAACCGTGGTGTTGTAGACGTTGAAGTCCTGCTGCCAGCGAAGGGCGCCGTCGCCCGCGTCCCAACAGGCTACGGTGGCCCGCATGTCGGTGAAGTCTGCGCCGGCGCGCCCATTGGCGCAGACGCGTCCGTCGAATGCGACCGGCGTAGATCGACTGGCGATGGGTTGGCGCCAGATCATGTTGTCGCCGTCCACCTCCCATGCGGCGACCAGGCCGACCGCGGCTGACTCGCCGGTTTCGCTGGGTCCACGCCAGCTCCCCCACTCTTCCGTCGCGCCGCCGGCACAGGCCGTGCCGATCAACGCCAGGGCGATAGCCGCCAATGCCACCGGCCGCCTCGCGAAAAAATCTCCTCGCTCGGACATACGAATCCTCTCAAGGTCTCGTGGGGAATCAACGATTGCTGTTTGCGAAGAACTCAACGGCTCCAGCTACGTTGTCGATAGCCAGATCGTACGTTCGCGGGGCGAGGCCCGCAACCGTTGAAGCACTAGCGGGTGCGGGCCGCCGTCAGTTCGCGAAGATCCGCTCGGCGGCCCAGTAAAGACCCATCAGCCCGATAAGAACGGACATCGGCACGGTGACACGGGCGCGGTACCAGGGTCGTTTCCGGAAGGCGCCTACGGTGACAAAAGCCAGCAGGATAACCGCGAGCTGCCCGAGCTCGACCCCCACGTTGAAGCCCAACAACGCGGTCAGGTACTCGCCGCGGGGTAGTCCGAGCTCGGTCAGCACGCCGGCAAAGCCGAGGCCATGCAGCAGGCCGAATCCGAACACGACCAGCGGTCGCCACCACTTCAGCTCGTCGGTGAAGACGTTCTCGAAGGCGATCCAGGCGATCGAAAGGGCGATCAACGGCTCGACGATCGTGGGCGACAGGCTGACGACGCCGTAGGTCGACAGCCCAAGCGTCAGTGTGTGCGCCGCGGTGAAGGCGGTGACCTGCGCGAGCAGCGGACGCCACGCCGTGTTCAGGAGGAAGAGCCCGAGCACGAAAAGGATATGGTCGAGGCCGAGCGGAAGGATATGCGTGAATCCCAGCCTCAGATATTGGCCGGCGACCTCGAATCGAGCGGGCGCCGGTGGCGGCCGATCGAGCGGGTAGGGGTCGGACCGGTCGCCTTTTTCGAGAATCTGGCGGCTGGTCACCAGGTCGCCGAGGCGCTCCGCCAAGTCGTCTGCGGCGAGGAACGCGCCCGCGGCTCCGCTCTCCGTAGGGGCGGCCTCGCCGGGGGCGGTGCCCGTGGCTCCGCTCTCCCCGGGGACGGCCGCATCGGTGCGGCCCTCGGTCGGGATCTCCGCCGCTGCGCCGCCCGCCGGGCGGCTGACGACCCGCAGCATGTCGTCGAGGCGGTCGAGGGACATGGCCCGCCCGCGCAGGTCCACGAACGTGATGTGCAGGGGCGGGAAGGCGCGCGACGCCTGAAGCGTGAATTCCGTGGATCCGGCGGGGATCGTACCGGACAGGCGCGCGGTGAGCCCCAGTACCGTGTTGCTTGCTCGCGCTTCCGCACCTTCGGCGTCCGGAAAGCTAACGTCCGGCATGAAGGCCTCGCCGTCGAATCGCACCCGCACGCGGCGCAGGAAGGTCTGACCCAGATCGGCAATGGTTTGGTCGAGCTGCTCGGGGGGCATGGCATCGAGCATCGCCACGAGCTGAGCGTTGTCCGTAGCCTGCGGTACGCCGAGCGCCAGCGCGTCGAGGTCGACCGTGAGGTCGACGCGGAAGCCGCCCTCCGGAAGCAACACCGCGACGGTGCGGGTAAACCCCAGCTCGTGGGCCGAGGCGGGTGAGGGTTGCATCGAACCGCTGAGCAGCAGGGTGGCGATCGTTGCCGCGCCGAAGACAGCGCGCGCCGTCACCCGTCCGCCCCGGCGTGCCATCGCGGGCGCGGCGCTCCGGCTACGGTGAGTCGTCGGTGCGGCCGATGGCATACAGATGGTTGCTGCCCCGCAGGTAGATCGTCCCGTCGACGATTGCCGGGGTAGCCCAGATCGGCTCGTCGAGCGAGTTGTGCGCGGTGACGGAGAATTCGGGTCCTGTCGTGATCCAGAATGTGTCGCCCTCGGGCGTCGACATCATGATCCTGTCGTCGACGACGAGCAGCGACGCCATCAGCATCGCGGGGGGCACGGGAACACGCCCGCCCTCGTACACGACCTCGCCGGTGGCCGCGTCCAAACAGGTGATGGTGCCCTTGTCGTTGGTGACGTAAAGATAGCCGGCGTACACGACATTGGAGGCGACGTACGCGGCACCCTTGCGGTATTCCCACACCAGCTCGGCCGCGTCGCGTCCTGGACGTATGCCGCGGACGACACTGCGTGGGTACCCCGTCGAGACGTAGACGAGCTCGCCGTCCCAGACGGGCGAGTGCACCGCGTTGTTGCGCAGACCTTCGAGACGCCAGAGCTCTTCGCCGGTGGCCGGATCATAGGCGATCAAGAACTGGTTGCCGACGGTGAGCACCTGGGGCTCTCCGTCGACGTCGTCGAGCAGCAGCGGTGTACCCCAGCTTGCCTCGACGGACCGCGGTGTGCGCCAGATCTCCTGCCCGGTCGTCTTGTCGAGCCCGACGATGAACGAGTCTTCGCCCTCGGCGATGTCGACTTTCAGGATGAGCGCGTCGCCGTGCAGCAGCGGCGAGGTGCCGAGGCCGACGCCGAAGTACGAGAGATCGCCGAGGTCGACGTCCCACACCGCGTTGCCGTCGAAATCGTACGCGTAGACGCCTTCCGAGCCGAAGTAGAAGTACACGAGCTCGCCGTCCGTGATCGGTGTCGCGGACGCCACGGAGGAATCACGCACGTAGTCGTCGTAGATACGGCCTTCGTATACGACATCGGACCAGAGGACGTCTCCGTTGTCGCGACTCACGGCCATCACCTCGAGGGTGTGGCCACGCTCCGAGCCGGTTGCCTGGGGGTGCTTGAACACCTGGCCGCCGATGTAGTGGATGGGAGCCGCGGCGCCCGGTATCACGTCGCCGACGATGGCGGTGGTGAGGAAGACTCGGTCGTCCCAGACCACGGGCGACGAGTGCCCGAGGCCTTCGATTTCGGTCTTCCAAAGGACGTTTTCGGTCTCGCTCCAGCTCGTGGTGACACCCTCGTTCTCCGCGACCCCGAGCCCGCCGGGACCGCGAAACTGCGGCCAATTGTCCGACACGGCGATAGCCCCATGGGCCGACAGCTCTCCACCTCCGACCGCCTCCGCCGCTTCGCCCATGCCGGTTGACCCGACCGGTTCCACTGCCGCGACGGGGTTGGTTGCGAACTGCCCACCCAGCAACGCGGCTGCGGCGACCAGTGCAAGTCCGGTTCTCGTGACTCCCAGGTTGGGCATGAATTCTCCGAGATCGAGGTCGGGGAACGACCGTAGAGCGATTCTATATCAGTGCACCGCGAGCCAGCTCCGCGCCGCCGCGACGTCGGCTCGGCGCAGATCGCCGTCGCCCCGGTGCTCGAGGAAGAGCTCGTAGCTGGCCCGGGCAGCGGTTTCGTCACCGCGCGCGTCGGGTGAGAGGTGGATGAGACGCCATTCTCACCTTTCAAATGTGGAAGTCTCCGGTCACAATCCAGGCCGTCTCCCCGAGGGAGCCCACCCGTGGGGCGACGAAGATGGTTACCGATGGCATCTGAGAATCGACGAATCCAGCCCGGGAATCCACTCATGCTTGAAGCTCCAAACGATTCATTTCGCGCGTTCCGTCGACTCTGCGCCGGAACGGTGTCTGCTCTCGTCCTCGTTGCCGTGGCTTGCGCACCCTCCGTAGGACCCGATGGAGGTGCAGAGGCCGCCCCGGCAATCGGCTCGATCCGGCAGGCCGACTTGCAGGCTGATCTGTACTTTCTCGCTTCCGACGCCATGAACGGGCGCGCCGCGGCAACCCGTGATGTCGCCGTCACCACGGAGTTCATCAAAGCTCGATTTCAGCGCCTCGGGCTGGAGCCGGCCGGGCCGCAGGGTTCGTACTTCCAGCCCTTCGACATGGTCTACGCGGAACTGGGCGCGGGCGACAATTCGCTTGCAATCGAAGGTGTCGATTCCGGCGGCCCACACCGCCGGACCGTGGGCCAGGATTACTACACGCTCAACTTCAGCGCGTCGACGTCGGCCGCCGGCGAGCTCGTATATGCAGGATTCGGCATCGTCGAGCCGCGCGTCGCCTACGACGACTACCAGGGGGAAAGCGTCGAGGGGAAGATCGTCCTGGTTCTCGATGGCGAGCCGGGCGCCGCCGACCCCGAAAGTCCTCTCGACGGCGTCGTGACCGCCGAGCAATCGCGTGACTGGCGCAAGGCGCTCGCGGCACAGACGCGCGGCGCCGCCGGCATTCTCTTCGTTCGCGATGTGCACAACCGGCCCGACGCCGAGGACTACGAAGCCGCCGCGGCGTCGTATTGGAACATCGGCGCCCGCGGCCCCCGCTACACACTCGAGACTTGGATGGACGACATCGAGATTCCCGCGGCGAGGATCTCGGCGCGCCTGGCGGAGCACCTGGTTGCCGGCGGCGGCAAGACGCTCGAAGAGCTGGCGGCGGCGGCGGAGGGCGACACAGGCCACGGTGTACTCGCTTTGCCGGGGCCCGAGATCGAGATCAGCGCCTCGGTGGAGCGCACCCGCGTGCCGGCGCGCAATGTCCTGGCGATGGTCGAAGGCTCCGACCCCGAGCTTGCCGACGAGGTCGTGATCGTCTGCGCGCACTTCGACCACGACGGCGCCAACCAGGAGGGCGTTTTCAACGGTGCCGATGACGACGGCTCCGGCACCGTTGCCCTGCTCGAGCTCGCCGAGGCTTACGCGCTGGCGGCGGCTCAGGGGCAGGGGCCGCGTCGAACCGTCCTGTTCGCGGCATGGGACGCCGAGGAGCGCGGACTGCTGGGCGCCTGGTATTACACGGAGGCGCCATCATTCCCCCTCGGATCGACGGTGGCCGTGCTGAACATGGACATGATCGGACGTAACGAAGAAGTACCCGAGGACGGCGGCGGTCGCTTCCGCGGGCTCGAGCCGCAGAGCGCCGAGTCGAACGCCAACGCCATCAACATCATGGGCTACACGCATAGCTCGGACATGCGCGCACAGATCGAAGAGGCCAACGCGGAAACCGGCCTGGAGCTCAGGTTTCGCTACGACAACAACTCCTCCAACCTGCTGCGACGGTCGGATCATTGGCCGTTTCTGCAGGTCGGCGTGCCGGCGACCTTCTTTCACACCGGGCTTCATCCCGACTACCATCGGGTCACCGATACGCCGGACCGCATCAACTACCCGAAAATGGAGAAGATCGCGCGGCTGGTGTACCTGACGAGCTGGAATCTCGCCAACGATGACGGGAGGCCGGCGCTCGACCGCGACCTCTAGTCCACATCGAACGAAGGAAACCCGTATGAAGCGCCGTGGCGCACTCTTGATGGTTCTGATGGCGGCGAGCGCCGCTGCCGCCCTTGTCGTCGCCGCGCCGCCTGCCGACGGCGACTGGCCGATGTGGGGCGGGACGTTGAGTCGCAACATGGTTTCGGACGCCACCGGGCTACCGGCCGAGTGGGACACCGATGCGGGCACCAACGTGAAGTGGGTTGCCGCGCTGGGCTCGACGAGCTACGGCAACCCCGCGGTGGCGGGAGGAAAGATCTTCGTCGGCACCAACAACGACCTGCTCCGCGACCCCGAGGTGGTCGGCGACAAGGGCGTCGTCATGGCGTTTCGTGAGTCCGACGGGGAGTTCCTGTGGCAGATGGTGCACGACAAGCTCGATAGCGGCCAGGTGAACGACTGGCCGTTCCAGGGAGTCTGTTCGTCGCCGCACGTCGAGGGCGATCGGCTCTACTACGTCAGCAACCGCGGCGAGATCGTGGCGCTCGACACCGAGGGGTTTCTCGACGGCGAAAACGACGGCCCGTTCACCGGCGAAGAGCGCACCCGCGAGATCGACGGCGACGTCGTGTGGATCTACGACATGATCGGCGAGCTCGACGTATTTCCGCACAACATGACGAGCAGCGCGGTGGCGGTGTGGGGAGATCTGGTGATCGCCAACACCTCGACCGGGCAGGACGAGGAGGGGAACTTGCCGTCGCCGCAGGCTCCCGACCTGATCGCGGTCAGCAAGGACACGGGCGAGCTCGTGTGGCGCGCGGAGCCGCTCGGTGAGCGCGTTCTGCACGGCCAATGGTCGAGCCCGGCGGTGGCCGAGATCGACGGCGTCGCGCAGGCCGTGATCGGTCAGGGCGATGGCTGGGTGCGCGGCTACGACGCGACCGATGGCTCGATGCTGTGGGAGTTCGATACCAACCCGCCCGACGCCGAGTGGCCGCGTACGCGCAACAACATCATCGCCACGCCGGTGATCTGGGAAGGAAAGGTCTTTGTCTCCAACGGGCAGGACCCGGAAAACGGCGAGGGTCGGGGACGCCTGCACGCCATCGACGCGTCGCAGCGAGGCGACATCACCGAATCGGGACTCGTGTGGCGCACGGAGGAAATCCGCCGCTCGCTCTCGACCGTCGCCATCCACGACGGCTTGCTCTACGTCGGCGACTTCAGCGGCTTCTTTCGCTGTATCGACGTGGAGACGGGCGAAGAGGTGTGGATGTACGACACATTTGCCGCCGTCTGGGGATCGCCGCTGGTCGCCGACGGCAAGGTTTACCTCGGAGACGAAGACGGCGACGTGATTGTCTTGAGCGCCGGCAGGGAGATGGAAGAGCTCGCCGAGATGAACCTCGGCAACGCCGTCTACGGTGCTCCGGTCGCCGCCAACGGCGTTCTTTACATCAACAGTCGTAGCGAGCTGTACGCGCTCGAGCAGCAGTAGGCTTGCCGCGGACGACAAGTAGGCGCTAGTGCCCCGCCCGGGACACTAGCTGCCTTCGCCGATGGCGTAGAGAGCCTCCCCGGCGCGGATGTAGATCTTGCCGTGCGAGACCGCGGGGGTGCTGAGCGTATAGCCGTCGAGCGAGTTGGTGGCCAGGATCTCGAACTCACGACCGGCCCTCACAACCGTGGTGACGCCGTCTTCGCTCATCGTGTAGATCTTGCCGTCGGCCATCGTCGGCGACGAGCTGTAGGTGCCGGGCTCGAGACGCTGGTTGGTGTACACCAACTCGCCGGTCTGCACGTCGAGAGCGTGCATGACACCACGGTCGGTGACGACATACAGCAGCTCCCCATCACTCACCGGCGTGGGTACGTCAGGTCCGGAATCGAACGACCAGAGCAGATGAGAGGACGTGATATCACCGCGGCCGCCCGCTCTGAGCGCCAGCATCGGGCGCACGCGGGTAGGTGCGATGATCACGTCGCCGATGATGAGCGGTGAGGCGACGATGCGATAGTTGCGGTTGTTTTCCGGGTTCAGGCCGTCGGCCCGCCAGAGCTCGGCGCCGGTGTCGGGGTCGTGGCCCGTCACCACGTCGCCGCCGGTGATGACGATCTCTGTCGTGTCGCCGTACTCGAGCAGTGCGGGTGTGGTGTAGGAGTCGGGTGATTCGCGGATGGCGTTTGTCGGACGCTCCACCATCCACACCGTCTCGCCGGTCTGCTTGTCGATTCGCAGCAGGTACGACGGGTCGTCGGTCTTCATGCCGTGCAGCACCTGTACGTACAGCGCGTCCTCGTGCAACAGCGGGGAGGAGGCAAAGCCCCAATTGAGGCCGAAGCTCCAGTAGTCGTCGGAGATGTTGCGCGCCCAGATCTCGTTGCCGTCGAAGTCGAACGCCCGCAACCATCCCGTGCCGGTCATGGTCCAGACGTGCTCGCCATCGGTGACGGGGGAGGGCGACGACATGTTCTGCTTGCGCTCCTGGTGGTCGTTGCCGGAGAGCGTCCTCTTCCAGATGACCGAGCCGTCGCGTCGATCGACCCGCCAGAGCTCGACGTTCGAGTCCTGGGCCGCCTCGCCGGCGGTGTCGGCCGAGTTGATCTCGTCGCCGCGACCTTCTCCGGAGGGCCCGCCGAGACTTCCCGCTGCCGCGTTGCCGTCCTCAGCCGCGTGGCCCTGTTTGGCGTCG
>CAYSHI010000410.1:0-16246 GCA_964430745.1 uncultured Acidobacteriota bacterium
ATTGCGGATCGCCCGGCCGAGAAAGCGCACCGCCAGCTCATCCGGGTTGTCGTGGAAGCAGACGAAAAACGGCACGCCGACCTCGACGTACGTACCGGTCAGGTCGCGTCCCTCGACCCGCAAGCGGCGGTTCGGATACACAGCGGCGCGGGTCGGGAGTTGCAGGCGACACAGGTCGCCGTCGACCGTGGCGGTGATCAGGCCGACGTCGCTGGCGAAGCGCACCGAGGAGGGGTCCGCACCCGCATCGACGAGAAAACGCGCCACGCAGCGGGCCCCGTTTGCGGAAATCTCCGCGTCGGAACCGTCGGCGTTCCACAGGCGCATGCGCGCCTCGACGCCGGTTTCGTTTTCGTCGGGCGGGCCCACGACGATCAGCCCGTCGGCGCCCACCGATCGCCCGCGCCGGCAGAGTGCCTTCGCCAGGGAGCCCGGGTCGCCGAGAGGGTCGCCGTCGCGACCGTCGAGAATGATGAAATCATTGCCGGCACCGCTGTACTTGTGAAACGGCAACGGCCAGCGGCGCTTGCTCAACGGCCCTCGTCTCCCGGCTCGCGGCGGCCCGCATCGCCCGCCTCGCCACGGTTCTCGCCTCCGGGTTTGCTGCGGCTCTCGTCTCCGGGCTCGATGACGACGGCGAGGGCGCTGAGATTGCCGGCGGCATCGACGGCCTCGACGGCGTAGACGTATCGCACATCGGGGTCTGCCGAGGGGTCGGTGGATCGGCTGAAGGGGGCCGGGTCCTCATCGAGCAGCTCCCATCCGGCTTCCACCATCTCGTTTCGCTCGGTCTCCTCGTCCTGCTCGGCTCGAGGCGTGACGGGCGGCGGGGGAAACGGTTCACCGGTTTCCTCGTCAATTGCCGTGGGATCGAATCGCACCGGTACGTCGGGCGCCGGAAACGGGTGCCGGTAGACCCGGTATCCCACCAGGTCGATGGATCGTGACGGTGTCCATCGCAAGCTCATGCGACTGCCGGCACGTGTCGCGTTGACCTCTGTCGGCGGCGCCGGCGGGTAGGTGTCCACGGCCTCGATGAGGCCGCTCTTGAGCCCCTCGCTCTCGCGGCGAATGGTTCCCTCGTCTTCGAGAAGCGCGCGTACCTCGTAGACATAGGTTTCACCCCACTGCATACCACCGTCCGTATAGCTCGGCTCGGTCATCGGCGTCGCGTTGAGCGGATCCGGGCCGGCGATGCCGTCGGGCAACAGCCGATAGACGTTGTAGCGGACGGCTTCAGGGTCGAGACGACGCAGCGCGAGATCCCCTGCGGGCGGATTCCACGAGAGCTCCATCCCATTCGGTCCGATGGCCACCGTCAGGTTGTCCGGCGCGACCGGAACCGGGGTCGGCGCCAGTACCACGAGGCTCGACACCTCACCCGGTGTTCTTCGCGTGGAGCGGCCGCGCACCGCGAAGAAGTAGCGCGTCCGAAGATCTCCCGCGGCGGCGGTGCCGACGGGAATGGCGACCTGAAGCATGTCGTCCACGAGCAGATCTTCCACCTGGTCGGTCGGTATCCGGCGCGATACGGACGCGCGTCCGAGAAAACCGCCGACGGGAAGCTGCCGCTCGTAGGTGGCGGCCTGCAGAATCTGCGCGCTCGCCTCTGCGATCTCTCCCGCGCTCGGGAGCGGTTGCGGCTGACCGGAAGCGAGCACGGTTGCGGGCAGGTTCAAGCGCGCCCACAACGTATCGACGGCTGTTACCAGACGTCGCGCGGCGTTGAGCTCGGCCTCGGCGGAGAGCCCGTCCCGACGCCACTGGTCTCGCAGCTCGCGGGGCAGACGGTGGATGAGGTCCTCGTCGGGTGTGCGCCGTCGAAATGTCGTCTCCGGCGCGTCGGGATCGACGGGCGGCGGGGGTTCGCCCGCGGCCAGGGCGGCTTCGGCGGCGGCGCGCGCCCGCGCCGCTTCCGCCTCCGCGTCCGCGTCCGCAACCATGACGTCGCGGCGACGCTCGAGGGCGGCAATCAGGGTCTCCACCGAGAGCGGCGGGTAGCGTTCGGCGAATACCAGAGCTTCGATCTCTTCCAGCTCGACTTCTTCCGAACCGACCCGGGCCGAGAGCGGCGGTTGGGGAAAACGCAGGATGGCGAAAGCGCCCCGCTGCGACACGATAAGTCCCTCGATCGGCGGCGGGTTGGGGTAGACGGGCGGGAGCGGGTCGCCGCGGCTGCCGCAGGCCGCCAGAATCGCGACGAGCACGAGCATCGAGACGGCGCGAATCGAGTGCGACGTCACCATTGCGGGCAGCGGGGCCCGCACGGGCACGCACGATCGCGAAGCCCGGGCCGGCTTCGAGCTGGCGGCGTCAGATCTCAAGGGAGTCGAATCTCACAGGATGTACTTCGACAGGTCCTCGTCGGTAACCAGGTCATCGAGCGCATCGCGTACGTACCCGGCGTCGATCCGCACGTGATCGCCGGGCCGCTCGGGAGCCGTGAACGAGAGCTCCTCCACGACGTGCTCCATGACCGTGTGCAACCGCCGGGCGCCGATGTTCTCCGTGCGATCATTCACCAGAGCCGCGTATTCGGCAATAGCTTCGATGGCGTCGTCGGTGAATTCGACTTCCATACCCTCCGTTCGGAGCAGCGCCGTGTACTGACGCACGAGCGAATTCTCCGGTTCCTTGAGGATCCGTACCAGGTCGTCGCGGTCGAGGGCGTCGAGCTCCACGCGGATGGGGAAGCGTCCCTGAAGCTCGGGAATGAGGTCGCTCGGTTTGGTCATATGGAACGCACCGGCGGCGAGAAACAGGATGTGATCGGTGCTCACCATGCCGTAGCGAGTGTTGACGACGCTGCCCTCGACGATCGGCAGGATGTCGCGCTGAACGCCTTCTCGGGAGACGTCCGGCCCCGAGCCGCCGTGGCGGCCCGCGATCTTGTCGATCTCGTCGAGAAAGATGATGCCGGAGCTTTCGACGCGCTGGATTGCGTCCCGCGTGATCTCCTGCTCGTCGAGAAGCCCCTCTGCGGCCTCCCGCTCGAGGTGTTGCAGGGCGTCGGGCACCGACATACGGCGACGGGAACTGCGGCCACCGAACAACCCCGGCATCATGTTGCCGATATTGACGTCCATCTGCTCGGAACCCTGACCGCTGAAGATCTGAAAGTTGGGGAACTGATTCTCCGTCACCGCTACTTCAACGTGGCGATCGTCGAGCTCGCCGTCGTGAAGCTGAGCCCGCAGCTTCTCTCGCGTGGCGCGGCGGTCCGCGCGGGACTCCGCCTCGGTCGGCTGATTTTCGTTCACCGCCACCGGCGCGCGCGTCGCCGGGGCCGGTGGCAGCAGCAGATCGAGCAACTGCTCCTCAGCTTGCCGGCGCGCCTTCGGCCGAACCGCTTCGGTTTTCTCCGCCTTGATCAGGCTGATGGCGATCTCCACCAGATCGCGGATCATCGACTCGACATCACGTCCGACGTAGCCGACCTCGGTGAACTTCGTTGCCTCCACCTTGGAAAACGGCGACCCGGTGAGGCGCGATAGGCGGCGTGAGATTTCCGTCTTCCCGACGCCCGTCGGCCCCATCATGATGATGTTCTTCGGTGCCACTTCGTCGCGTAGATCCTCGGGTAGCAGGAGGCGACGCCGACGGTTGCGCATGGCGATGGCGACCGCGCGCTTCGCGGCAGCCTGGCCGACGATGTACTTGTCGAGCTCGGCAACGATCTGACGGGGAGTGAGCTCCTCGATGTCCGCGCTGGCGGCCCGCATCGCGTCGACGCTTTCGGGCAGTCGTATCACCATCGGTGGATCCTCAGCTTTCGGCGGCGCCGGCCGAGAGAACCTCGACCGTCAGCTCGTCGTTGGTGTAGATGTCGATACCGGAGGCGATGGTTACGGCCTCGCGGGCGACCTTCTCGGCGTCGAAGTCGGTGTGCGCGAGCAGCGCGCGGGACACGGCCAGTGCCATGGGGCCGCCGGAGCCGATCGTCAGAACGCCGTCGTCCGGTTCGATGACGTCGCCCGTGCCCGACAGCAGGATGGAGGTTTCGGCGTCGGCAATGATCATCAGCGCCTGCAGGTTGCGCAGGCTGCGGTCCATGCGCCAGTCCTTGGCCAGCTCGACGGCCGCGCGGCGCAAGTTGCCGTGAAATTCTTTGAGCTTTCCTTCGAAACGTCCCAGCAGCGCCAGGCCATCGGCGGAGGAGCCCGCGAAACCGACGATCACGCTGTCCTCATGGAGCCGGCGGACCTTCTTGGCGCCGTGCTTCATCACCGTGGTGTCGAGGCTGACCTGGCCGTCGGAGACCATCGCCACGGTTTCCCCGCGGCGCACGCAGCATACGGTCGTATGGTGCCATTCGCTCATCGAGGGATTGTAACAACTGTGCCGGTGGGCGCTTACGGCGCCGCCGGCGGACGGCGCTACGCGCGTGCGAGTGGTTGCCACGCTGCCGTCACCGGGTGCTCAGGCGCGCGGGTGGGCCTTGTCGTATATGGCTTTGAGCCGGGCCGTCGTCACGTGCGTGTAGCGCTGGGTCGTTCCGAGCGAGGCGTGGCCCAGGAGCTCTTGGATCGCCCGCAGGTCGGCTCCCGCGTTGAGCAGGTGGGTGGCGAACGAATGCCGGATGGCATGCGGCGTGACCCGCTTGTTGATGGCCGCGGCGTCGAGATAGCCGGCCAACAGCTTGCGCAGGGAGTCGTTCGAGAGACGGTTGCCGGTAGGCGAGAGAAACAAGGCCGGGTTGCCCCTGGTGTTCCAGCGCCGGCGCACCGCCAGATAGTCGGCGAGCGCCCCGGCCGCACTGCCGCCGAAGGGAACAACGCGTTCCTTGCGACCCTTGCCGAGGACCCGAACGGTGCGCCGGGCGAAGTCGATGTTGCTTTCGTCGAGCCCGGTAAGCTCGCTGGCCCGTAAGCCGGCGGCATACAGCAACTCGAGGACGGCGCGGTCCCGCAGGCCTTCGTCGCTGTCACCCGGTGCCTCGAGCAACGCGACGATCTCCGGTTCGCTGAGAAACCGAGGGAGTTGTTGCGGCGCCTTGGGATTGCGGATCGCCCGCGCCGGGTTGCTCTGCAGCGTGCCGTTGCGACATAGCCAATTACAAAACGACCGCACTGCGGCCAACTTCCGCCCCATCGTGACCGCCGAAAGAGAGGCCTCGTGCATGCGCGCCAGCCAGGCCCGAACCGAGGCCGTGTCGATATCGGTGGGGCTCACCGACGGGCTTCCCCGGAGGTCGGGTCCGTCGGTTCCTCGGCCGCGGTAGTCGGCATCTCGGCCGGTCAGCCAAGCCTCGAGGAAGCCTGCGAAATGGTTGAGGTCCGTGCGATACGCCCTCACCGTGTGCTCGGAAGAGCTGTTCTCGACCGTCAGAGCTACGAGGAAATCAGCGAGGCCCTCGAGAACCACGGGGACATCGTGCGCGGCTTGTCTCGCTCGGTCGTCGCCTCGATGCTGGGGCACAGCTCACTCGCTCCGTCATCGGCTCGACGGTGGCACCGCGCCGGCTGCGCGCAGGCGCGGTCCCACCGGAGCCCGGCCGCCCCTCGGCGTCTCCGCCGCGGACAGCCTGACTAGCTTCGCCCGACGAGCATCTTAGCAAAGCCGATGTCGGTTTGGACACCCCCGATTGGCACTTCTCAGTGCGTATGTCCGTCCTCGTCGTGTTCGTCGGTGAGCGGCTCTCCGGCCAGCATCTTGTCGAGCAGCTCGCGGATCTGCTCCGACTTCTTCGGAGCCGCTCCGATCCAACGTTTGACGACGGTACCGTCGGTGTCGATCAGCAGCGTGGTGGGAAAGCCGAAAACCGGGCCGAACGCTTCCATGAGCTCATCGCTGGACATCACGAGCGGGTAGTTCATCTGGAAGGAAGGATCGGAGGACATCCACTCGAGCACCTCTTCGGCCGTTCCTGATTCGACGGTCAGCCCGATGAGGCTGACGCCCTTATCCCCGTAGTCCTCGTGGATCGCGTTGTAGTGGGGGATCTCGGTGATACAGGGTCCGCACCACGTGGCCCAGAAATCGACGATCAAGATCTCCCCGGCGACCTCGTCGAACGTCATTTCGCCGCCGCGTAGATCATGGGCCACGAGGGTGGCGTATGCGGGCGGCGCGGTGGGCGGCGTGTAGACGATGTAGCCGAGCGAGCCCACGAGCCCGATGATCGCAACCAGCAATAACCCGTAGCGTACGAACTGCATGAGAAAGCCTCGCTTTTGTCGTTCTTCAGGGGGCGGGAGAGCCCACCGTTCGGCTCATACGGACGCCGGCCGGCTGCCGACTTCCAGCCCCAGCTTGCCGCCATTGTCTCGGATCCACGAATCGAGATCCAGGAGCGCGCGGTGTACGAGCTCTTCGCGGCGTTGCAGCTTCTTTCGTATCGGGATTTCCAGCTCGGGAATGATGCCGAACGTGATGTTCGTCGGCTGATAGCTTATCGCGCGGGCGTGGCTGATGTAGAAGGCCAAAGATCCCAAGGCTGTGGTACGGGGAACAGGGCGGATGCCGCCGTCCTTCAGCGACATTCCGCAATAGATCCCGGCCAGCAGGCCCCCCGCGGCCGATTCGACGTAGCCCTCGGTTCCTGCGATCTGCCCGGCGAAGTACAAATCACCCCGCTTGCGGGTTTGCAGGGTCTCGCTGAGGACGCGCGGAGCGTTGATGTAGGTGTTGCGATGCACCGTGCCGAGGCGAACGAATTCGGCATTCTCGAGGCCCGGGATCAGGCGCAGGACGTCTTCCTGTGGGCCCCACTTCATGCGCGTTTGGAAGCCGACGAGAGAGAAGTGCTCGGCGGCGATGTCGTCCTGGCGGAGTTGCACGACGGCGTGGGGACGTTCCCCGGTGCGCGGATCCGTCAGCCCCACGGGTTTCATCGGGCCATACAGCAACGTGTCGGGCCCGCGACGCGCGATCTCCTCGACGGGAAGGCACCCCTCGAAAAACAGCTTTTTCTCGAAATCCGGGAGCTCGAGAGATTCGGCCGCCGTCAGCGCGCTGTAGAAACGGTCGAATTCTTCGGCCGTGAAAGGGCAATTGACGTAGTCGGCGCCGCCCTTGTCGTAACGACTGGCCACGAAAGTCTTGTCTCGATCGATGCTCTCCGCCGACACGATCGGGCTGATGGCGTCGTAGAAATAGAGATGCTCCGCTCCCGTCAGCTCCCGGATGGATTCGCTGAGGGCGTCGGAGGTGAGTGGCCCGGAGGCGACGATACAGGGGCCCTCAGGGATTTCCGAAAGCTCCTCTCGCACCAACTCCACCTCCTCGAGGGCCTCGATACGCTCGGTGATCTCGCCGGAGAAACGGCGCCGATCGACCGCCAGCGCCTTACCGGCCGGAACTCTGTTGTTGTCCGCCGCCGAAAGAAACATGGAGTCGAGCCGCCGCATTTCCTCGTGCAACAGGCCCACCGCGTTGTCGAGGCCGTCCGAACGCAACGAGTTGCTGCACACCATCTCGGCGAGATCACCGGTATGGTGCACGGGCGTGGCTCGCCGCGGACGCATCTCGTACAGACGAACCTGCAGGCCGCGTTTGGCGAGCTGCCATGCCGCCTCACAGCCGGCCATGCCGCCGCCGATGATGGTCACTACAGGAGGAACGTCCATGACGAGAGTCTAGTGTCCCACGTCGTAAATAGGGTGACTCCCGCCTGCGAACGTCACCCTATTTACGACGTGGGACACTAACTTGCCCCGTTCATAGCGCCGCGAGAGCATCGCCGAGCGACGAGAAGACACGTCGGATCGAAGCCACCGTGCGCCCATCGATGTCGTGGTCGAGGTTGGCGGACGCCACGGTGATGGCGCCGACGCAGCCGCTGGCGGCCAGGTAGCCCACCAGGGTACCGACCTCGGCCGGGTCGAGTCCCCCCGCGACCCGGTAATGAACGCCCGGGCCGAACTCGGGGTCGAGAACATCCACGTCGAAGTGCAGATACACGTTCGGTCGCGGCGCCGCCGCCGCCAGCTCGGCCGCGCCGGCATCGAGGGCGACGAGCTGGGCGCGCGCCTCGGGAGGCATGACCGAGACCTCCGGCACGCCGAGAACCTTCATGATCACTCCTTCGGGCCCGGCCGCGCGGATCGCGTCGGTCTCCAGCTGACGGATGCCGAAGTCGGCCAGATTTCGCACCTCTCCGGCGTCGAGATCGCGGCCGCCGAGCAGGAAGGTCGAACCGCCCTGTGGGCGCGGGGCATCGGCACCGATGTCGGTGAGCTCGTCGTGTCCGTGCCCCAAGATGGCCGCCAGCGGCATGCCCGTCAGGAGGCCGGAAACACTGGTTTCGGGGGTGTTGAGGTCGGCGTGGGCGTCCAACCACGCGACGGTGAGGGGGCCCTCGTGCGCAGCGAGCGCCGCGGCTACACCGATACCCAAAGAGCACTCTCCGCCGAGAACGATCGGCAGACGGCCGGCGTCGATCGCCGTGGCCACGTGCTCGCGGACGCCGTGCGCCATCTCGGCGACACGCTGAAGCTGAATGGCCGGGTCGGAGGGCTCCGTGGCCGGGTCGGAGGGTTCCGCGGCCGTGTCCTCCGGCGCGGCGCCCTTCGGAACCGTCGGCGAAATCGCCGAGAGGTCATCGGCTCGCATCGGCGTGATCGCGATGTCTCCACCATCGTCCACGTCGTGGCCGCAGTCGGAAAGCCATTCGAGCAGGCCCGCTTCGCGTAGCCGTCGCGGCGTCTGCTGGGCGCCGAGCTCCCGGGTCCCCCAGGCGGACGGCACGCCGATGATCCGGATCTTCATGGTTTGTGGGCCCTGCCTGTAGATCTCAACGTGAGGGGCTCGACCGGGCTGCACACGAGTGATCGAGTCGGCACCGCAGCGCGAAGGCGACGAGCCTCAGGCCTCGACCTTTTCCGCGGCTTCGGTCACGTATTCGCACCCTTCGGCGGGGCAGCCCATCTTGTCGGGCTGGCCCTTGCGACGGCGCAGCTCCAGGAACGGGTGCTTACACTCCGGGCAGGCGATGGGCACGGGTGGCTTCCACGTGGCGAACTTGCAGTCCGGATACTGGTCGCAGCCGAAGAAGGTGCGCCCTTTGCGGGTGCGCTTCTCCACCAGCTCGCCCTTTCCGCATTCCGGGCATTTGACCCCCGTCGTCTTGGGCTGGATATAGCGGCAATCGGGAAAACCGCTACAACCGATAAACGGCCCGAAACGACCGGTACGACGCAGCAGCGGCTTGCCGCACTTGGGGCAATCCTCTCCCATCGGCTCCGGCTCGACGGTCTCGGCGACCTCGCCGTCCTTCTTGATCTGCTTCGTGGTCTTGCAGTCGGGGTAGCCGGTGCAGGCGAGGAAGCGACCGAACCGGCCCCACTTGATGACCATCGGCTTGCCGCACTTCTCGCAAACCTCGTCGGTCTCGATCTCCTCGCGCTTGATGTTGCGCATCTCCGACTGCGCCTTTTCGAGCTCGCCGTTGAAGCGCTTCCAGAAACGATCCAGGGCTTTGACCCACGGTTCCTTGCCGGACTCGATGAGGTCGAGGCGGTCTTCGACCTTGGCGGTGTACTCGACGTCCATGATGCGATCGAAGCTCTCGAGCAACAGGTCGACGACGATGGTGCCCAGCTCCGTCGGCTGGAATCGGCGATCCTCGACGGTTACGTACTCTCGATTGCGGAGCTTCGAGAGAATGTCGGCGTACGTCGATGGGCGGCCGATACCGTTGCGCTCGAGCTCGCGCACCAACGAGGCCTCGCTGAACCGCGGCGGCGGCTGTGTGAAATGCTGGCGCGGTCGCAGCTCGAGGCACTCGAGCACCTGACCCTCTTTCAGCGGCGGTAACAGGCGAGCCTCGTCCTTGTCGCCCTCGGTGTCGCCATATGCGGCCAGAAAGCCGGGGAACCTCAACACCGAACCGGTGGCGCGAAACAGGTATTTCGCCGACGTCGACGTACCGGCGACCTCGATATCCACCGAGGTGGCGTCGTAGGCGGCGTCCTTCATCTGGGAGGCGACGAAGCGCTGCCAGATGAGCTCGTAGAGCCGGAACTGATCCTTGTCGAGATACTTCTTGAGATCTTCGGGAAGGCGCGAGGCCGACGTCGGTCGGATTGCCTCGTGCGCTTCCTGGGCTCGTTTGCCGGCCTTGAACGTACGCGGTTTCGCGAGGCTGAAGTCGCTGCCGAACTTCTTGTCGATGGTCTCCTTGGCCTCGGTCTGCGATTGCGCCGAGACGCGCGTCGAGTCGGTGCGCATGTAGGTGATCAAACCGACGGAGCCTTCGTTGCCGATCTCGATGCCTTCGTAGAGCTGCTGCGCGACGCGCATGGTCTTGCGCACCGGAAACCGCATCCGCCGCGCCGCCGCCTGTTGGAGCTGCGAGGTGGTGAACGGAGGCTGTGGCCGTCGCTTGCGCTTCTTGGCCTCGACCTTCGTGATCGGCCACTTGGTTCCCGCGGATTTCACGGCGACGATGTTGTCTTCTTCGTCGCGCTCGATTCCGGCATCGACGACGCCCAGATCGGCGAGAACGGCGAGGGCTTCTTCCTGATTGCCGACGGCGATCTTGTCGCCGTCCTTGCGCCGCAGCTCGGCTTCGAACGTGGGCGGCTCGTCCCCTTCGAGGTGCGCCTTGAGCGACCAGTACTCCTCGGCGACGAAGGCTTCAATCTCGCGCTCGCGGTCGACCACCAGTCGCAAGGCTACCGACTGCACCCTCCCTGCGGAGATGCCGCGGCGCACCTTGTCCCAGAGCAGCGGAGAAAGCTTGTAGCCGACGATGCGATCGAGAATGCGCCGCGCCTGCTGTGCCTCGACCTTATCGATGTCGATTTCGCCCGGATGGTCGAAAGCTCGCTTGATGCCGTCCTTGGTGATCTCTTCAAGGAGCACGCGAATGACGGGCTTGTCGCCTGTATCGAGCATCTCCACCAAATGCCAGCCGATAGCCTCGCCTTCGCGGTCAGGGTCCGTCGCGATGTAGATGGCGTCGGCCCGCTTGGCGGCGCGCTTGAGCTCGCCGATGACCTTCTTCTTGTCTTCGATGGGCGCGTAGGTCGGCTCGAAGTCGTTGTCGATGTCGACCGACAGCCCCTTCTTCGGGAGATCGCGCACGTGTCCCATCGACGCCTTCACGTCGAAGGAATCGCCCAGGTATCGATTGATCGTACGCGCCTTCGCCGGTGACTCGACGATGACCAGTGACTTGCCCATACTTCACTCTCGCTCGGTGGCCCTCCTTTATATATGAGGACCTGCGAGCCCGAAAAGTCAAAAAAACGTTTCACAATCGCTCGTAGCGTTGGCTGCCGAGCGAACGTATCAAGCCCCGAACTTCCATCTGAGTCAAGGCCGCGAGCAATCTTGACGGCGCCAGGCGCGTGGCCGCAGCGAGTTGCTCGACGCTGCGGACTCCGTCCGGCGGCAGTGCGGCAAGCACCACGCGAGCCGCCGGGTCGAGCCCGCCGACACGAGCGGATACCGCACTTCGGGCAGTGTCCAACCTCGACGCGGCGCGCTGCTGAACGGGCAAGGGTAGTTGCCCCAGCAGGCTGTCGACGCCGGTGCAGACGGCCGCCCCCTCCGCAATCAGGGTGTTGGCCCCGTCGCTGGTGGGAGAGCCGACAGGGCCCGGAACCGCCAGGACCTCGCGATTGTACTGCACGCCGAAGTTGGCCGTGATCTTGGCGCCGCTCTTGTGCGCGGCTTCGACGACGACGACGGCAACGGCGAGGCCCGCGATGATGCGGTTTCGCTGGTGGAAGCTGCCGCGGTGAACCCACGTGCCGGGCTCGAACTCCGTCACCAGCGCCCCGGTCCGCGCGATGTGGGCGGCGAGCCGGGCGTGCTCCTGCGGGTAGATGCGATCGATACCCGAAGGCAGGACCGCAACCGTAACGCCGTTGCCGTCGAGCGCGCCTCGATGGGCCGCCGCGTCGATGCCGCGGGCGAGTCCGGAGATCACCGCGAAGCCGCAACGGGCGAGGTCGGTTCCCAGCCGGTACGCGACCCGGCGACCGTACGCCG
Source organism: uncultured Acidobacteriota bacterium (assembly GCA_964430745.1). GTDB lineage: Bacteria > Acidobacteriota > UBA890 > UBA890 > UBA890 > CBDCGW01. The sequence goes on from CAYSHI010000410.1 coordinate 11,941, forward strand.
TGCAATCGCGCGACCCCACCACGGCGATGCCGTCGGCGTCCGGCAGCTTGCCCCGCAAATACAGCAGCGCGGGTGGGTCAGTGATTTCTTCGAGCACCGGTGGGTAGCTCTTCGAGTGGCGTCGGATCGTTCGTATGTCGTGGGCGGGGTCGCCGCCGGCAGTTTTGCTCATGCCCCCAGGAGACGGCCACGGTTGCGCGACGCTCCCGCCGGCGAGGCTTCCCAGTCCTTTTTCGCGCCGCCGAGCTCGGCGAATCTCGGCCGCCGCCGCCGCGCGCGCGGCACGTTTCCGTGCGCCCGACGGTGTGGCAGATCAAACATGGCGGCCGACACCGCAGTTGCGAGTCAAAGTCACTGGTCAGTACAATCAGCTCTGTCCCCCTACCCCTTCCGTTCAGGTCCCGAGCTTCTGACAAGGGATCGTTGTTTATGGTGCAGTTCTCCAATATCCAGAAGCCGCACACGTCGCCCAGGCGGCGTGCGTACGCCGTGGAGACGGTTCGCGGTCTGATCGCGGTGCTTGCGATCGCGCTGTTGTTCCCTGGCGCAGCGCTGGCGCAGGACCCGGGTAAGGCCTATGACCAATGCGAAGATGGGGTGCGCGCGGCCGACGCCGGTCGCTGGGAAGAGGCGGAGTTTCGCTGGCTCAAGGCGATCGCCATCGACCCGGCCGTAGCCTGCAGCTACAACAACCTCGAGATCATGTACGAGCGCGACGGTGATTACGAGGACGCGGACGAGAACTACCGCAGCGCGCTCGAGCACGCCGTCGGATCGGAGCGCACGGACGTGCTCGACAATTTCGCCCGCTTCCGCGAGGCGCGCATCTCCGATGTCGTCGAGGGCGTGCCGGAGACGGAGTTCGGTGTGCGCGACACCGAAGGAGAGCGGCGGCGCGGCACCCTCGCCGTGATCATTTCGGTGCCCGAGGCCGAAGGGCGCGACCTGGCCGACTTCGAGCGTATTCTCGTGGGCCCGTTCATCGTCACGACGCCGAACGCGCCGGTACCGGTGGGGCCCCGCGCCGTTGCTTACTTTCGGCGTCGCATCGTGCAACGTAGCTTCCTGCAGGCAGTTGACGTACCGGGGAGCATCACTTCCACCGCGGCCGACCCCCTTACGGACGCGGCAATGTGGCAGGACGTCGCCGAGCAGTCCGGCGCCGACCTGGTCTTCACCGGACGCATCGGGCTGGAAACCAGCACCGCGTCGCGACTGGTGTCGGAGAAGATCCGAGCACCCAACGGTGAAGTCACCGACGTGTCTCGCTTCCGCAACATCGTGAAGTTCGACGTCACCATGCATTTCGCCCTCTTGCGTGGCGAAGACGGAACGATCCTTCTCGATGGGGATCTCACCGGCAGTCGCGAATTCGCTGCTGACGACGAGATCCCGGCGGACGACATGTACGTGGAGACTCTCGAAGAGTTGCTGCCGCAACTCCTCGACGCGGTCACGCCACGGCGCGTCGAGCAGCAGCGCGTATTGATTTTTTAGGCAGGGAGGCAAACGAATGAAAGCTCGCTCACGACCAACGGGGGAACGTGAAATGCGAACCGACCAGGGAATCGTCGCGCGGCGGAACGCGACAAAGCGCATCGGCGTAGCGGCCTTGGTGGCCGGCCTCGCGCTGACCATCGCGGTGCCCGCCCGGGCACAGTCCACGCAGTCCACGGAGGTGAATGAAACCGAGTCGGCTCAGAAGACCGGCCGCATCATTCGCACCGAAGACAGCCGGGGAACGGCGCGCGGCATCCAGCTACAGATGCGGCAGACGGGCTACGGGACCAACTACGGCAAGAACAAGGTCACCTACGACGATTTCGATTTCTGGGTCTACAACGGGCCTCATTTCGACATCTACTACTACCAGGAAGAGGAAGCCCACCTCGATGAGGTTGTGGCTTTTTCCGAGGCTGCCTACCAGCGCCTGCGTCGCCTGCTGAACCACGACCTCACGCAGCGCACGCCGATCGTCTTTTACCAGACGCACGCGGAGTTCGAGCAGACACACATCTTCCCCCTGTTCCTGCCTGAAGGCGTGGCCGCCTTCGCCGAGCCGACGATCAACCGGCTGGTGCTCCCGGTCGACGATCCGCCCGACGAGCTGCTCAAGCTGCTGACGCACGAGATCGCCCACATCTTCGAGTACGACTTCTTCTACGGTGGCGAGGTCGGGCGCAACCTGCGCATGTCGCCGCCCACGTGGGTCATGGAAGGGCTCGCGGAGCACGTCGCGGACAATCTCACCTCGCTCGACGAGATGATGCTGCGCGACGTGGTGCTGATGGATCAGATCCCGACTTTGATGCAGATGACCTACAACAGCGGGTTCTTCGTCAACTACGTGCTCGGCCAGGTGGTCTTCGACTACATCGCCGAGGAGTACGGCGAAGACGGCGTGCGCATCTTCATGAGCGAGGTGCGCCGCGATCTGGGGCAGGACATCGATCGCGACCTCGAACGCGCCTTCAACATCTCGCCGTCGGAGTTCAACGAGAACTTCCGCGATTACCTGCGTGACAGGTATCTGGGCAACGTCCTCGAGGACGACGAGGCGGACGACTTCGGCATCGGCATCTTCACCCACATCGAGGCGGAGGACCGGCCGTCGGCGTTCTCGCCGGCGGTTTCGCCCGAGGGCGACGAGTTCGTCGCCGTTTCCGTCGATCGCAAGAACCTCAAGCTCGACATCATGCGCTTCGACATGGACACGGGCGACGTGCTCGAGAACCTCACCGACGGGATCAACGGCGGTTACGAGTACATCATCGCCCAGGGCCTGACGGTCGGCTACCGCTCCGGCGCGGACCTCTCCTGGTCGCCGGACGGCACTCAGGTCGCCTTCTTCGGCCGCACGCCGCCGACGCGCACGCTCTACATGATCGATTCGGACGACGGCGACGTCGATTTCAAGATCAAGCTCGACGACCTCGACCAAGCGATGTCCCCGGACATCGGCCCGGATGGCCGCGTCGCTTTTGCGGCCCATCTCAACGGCGTGCGCGACATCTATATCCTGGATCCGGCCGACCCCGAGAACCTGCTCAACGTCACGCAGGACGAGGTGTACGACTACGCCCCGGTCTGGTCGCCCGACGGGCGGAGGCTGGTGTTTACCACCCATGTGCTGGGGTACAAGAAGCTGTTCATGGTCGACCTGTCGCGTCCGCAGCAGCGTATCCAGCTCACTTTCGGTTTGAGCAACGATACCCAGCCGGTTTTTTCGCGCGACGGCACGCGCCTGTTCTTCGCCTCCGACCGGACCGGCAAGTACAACCTCTATTCGATGGCGCTTGCCACCGGCGAGGTCGAACGGCACACGGATCTGTTGCACGGTGCTTTTTTCCCGCAGCCCTTGCCGCAAAACGCCAGCGCGAAGGGTGATCTGCTGTTCAGCAACTACGGCGACGGTCGCTACGAGCTCTACCTGATGGACATCCCGTCAGAGTCGTTGGAGACGTATGTGGCCGACGAAGAGGCGCTGCCCGACGAAGAGATCGCGGCTCTCGAGCAGGAGATCGCCGACGCCTCGACCGTGCAGCTCGACCAGAACAACGTCAGCCAGACGCCCTCCAAGGGGTGGCATATTTCCAACGTCAACGTTGCCGGCGGCTACGGCCGATTTGGCGGTAGCGGTACCGTGCTGGCGGCGCTGTCGATCGAGATTGCCGATCTCCTCGGTAACCACCGCATCGTCGGCATCTTCGGGTCGGTGTCGAACCAGCGCAATCTGCAGGGGCTCTATTTCAACCAGAGCAAGAGGCTGAATTGGGGCCTCTCGGCAGTAAGCCAGCGGATGTTCTTCTTCACCCCGAGCATCAACAACCAGAACACCCTCGATCGTGAAGCGTTCTACGAACTCGACGGAGCGGAGATCTTTGCTTCCTACCCGTTCAGTCGTGATTATCGTGTCGAGCTTTCCGGCGGCTTCTACGACCAGTTCTACGTCTTCAACAGCACCTTGATTTCGACCGGCGGGGACCTCATTCTCGGCACCGCCTACCCGAGTGGCACCTACGTGCCGCTGGGCATCGGCCTGATCGCCGACAAGGCTCGCTTCCGCGAGTTCGGCCCCTTCGCCGGCTGGCGCACGCGCATTGATTTTCGTTACGCGCCCCCGAGTGTCGGAGACCTGACGTTTCGCGAGTGGATCGTCGACCACCGCATGTATTTCCCGATCACGGCGCGCAACACCATCGCCTGGCGCACGTGGCTTGCATGGAGTCAGGGTGACGATCCCAACGTCTTTTTCATGGGTGGCCTCAACCAGCTCCGTGGCTTCGACTGGCTGCAGTTCTCCGGC
>CAYSHI010000411.1:0-21326 GCA_964430745.1 uncultured Acidobacteriota bacterium
CACGCGAAAGGGTATCGCTGCCCCTAGCTCGCCCGCCCAGCAACTACGTTCCAATCTAACCAGGTCGCGCGCAGTAGCCTTCATGCGACTCGCCGGGCGGCGAGTCAGGCCCGGGCGTCGCCCGAGTGCGTGACCCGGCGATACAGGTCGGTGGTCGCGGCGGCCGCATCGGCCCAGCTATGTTGCTCGTCGGCCAGCCGGCGTGAGCGTTGGCCCATCACCTCGAGCTCCTCGGCGCCGCGCGAAAGCATGTCGCGTAACGCCGACGCCAGCGCGGCCGTATCGGCCGGCGGCACCAGGACCCCGTTCCAACCGTCGCGCACGGTGGTTGCGAGCTCGCCGACGCGGGTCGCGACCACCGGTCGAGCGGCCCCGTAGGCGAGCTGGAGCGCGCCGCTCTGATAGATGTGCCGGTAGGGGTAGACAGCCACATCGCAGGCGGCGAAGTAGCGGCCGATATCGCTGAACGGTACGTATTCCGCCCGCAAGGTGATTCGCTCCGCGAGACCTTTTTCCTCGATCCGCCTGCGGTATTCGTCCGCGTCGACCCGGATCGGCTTGCCCACAATGAGCAGGCGGGCAGCGGGGATCTCCTCCGCGATCTCGGCGAACGCGTCGATGAGCTCCGGAATTCCCTTGTACTCACGCATCGCGCCGAAGGCGAGAAGTACGAGGTCATCGCGCCCGAGGTTGAGCTGCTGCCGTGCCTCGGCGCGGTCCCCGGATCCCGCGGCGAACGAATAGTCGCCGTGAGGAATGACGACGAGCCGGGAGCCGGGAATCCCGAACATCTCGTTGATCTCCCGCCGGGTCTGCTCGCCGTGCGCGATGATTCCGTCGCTCATTCGGTAGATGCGGCCGAACGCCCAACGCATGCCGAACGCGTCCCGCTCCGCCTTGTCGTGCGGCAATACGTTGTGAGCGGTGGTCACGAGCCGGTAGCCCGCGCGCTTGAGCCGCGCCAGTTGCAGCCAGTCGCGTCGGGCCGAGATCGTGCTCTGCATGTGAAGGAGACCGGCGCCGGTGGCGTCGAGAGTGGTCCGCACCGCCTTCCAGCGCTCTTGATAGGAGCTCGACGGCTCGAATGTATGGAGCGCGAAAGAGCGCGGCAGGGCGTCGAGCTCATAGGGGGCAGCGGTCTGCAGGCACACCGGGTAGCCGAGCTCGCGTAGAGCCTCGCAGAGGTTGTAGCTGTAGTGCGCGATACCGCCCCAGCCACCCGACTCGAGCATCGTCACGGCAGGCTCGCCCGCCGGCTGGGTCGCGCCGACAGCCAGGGCCGCGCCGTCGCGGCGCATCACGCGGGCCTCGAAGCGGCGGCTGCCGGGCTCATCCGGACGCCCCTCGCCGCAGCGTTGGACGCCGTGCCCATCACCATGGCTTGGAAGCGGCATTCGTGGCCAGCCGCCTCACCCGACCGGCACGACGTACGAGCCGACGAGCGTGCAGGCCGACCCGTCCGCCGAGCCCGAGTCCGCCGGCCACAGGCTCGTAACCGCGAGTCGACATGCCGCCGCCTGCGATATGTTCGATCGCGGCGGTCTGGCCGGCGGTTAGCTGACTCTTCCATTTGTGCAACGAATCCTCGCTCAACGGCCGCATGACGCCTTGCTTGTGGGCTTCGCCGGCGACCAACGCCGCCGCGCCCTGACCGAATTCAAGCATGGTGTCATCGAACGGTTCCTCGACATGGGAGCACAGTCGCGCGAGCTCCGATCGCGGGTGGCGGACAAGGTCCTCGTAGCGTGTCGCCGTTACGCGCGGATCCGCTTCCAAGCGCGACAGTAGCTCCTCGCTTCGCCTCCAGCGCCATCCGTGTTCTTCCGCGTCGTTCGATGCCCACGGTACCAGCAGCAGCGAGGCGGCGACGGCGCGCGGATCGCGTACAACGAAGACGACCCGCGCTTCGGGAAACCACTCCAATAGCGTGTCGACGTAGAGATAGTGTCTGGGAGTCTTCTCGCCGCACCGGAGTTTCTTCTGCGACTCGGCGTAGCTCTCGAGAAGTACGCCGAACACCTCGGCGAATGTGCGCGAGCCGCACCGGTGGAAGCGTTCCTTCAACTCGTCGGCATCGAGGTTCAGGTCGGCGAAAGGATCCGAGGACGTGTAATCGCTCCAGAATGCGTCGAGGTCGCTCTCCCGCGAAAGGTCCATGCCGGCGCGGCGCAGCGCCCATTCCAGGTAGAAGGTCTCCGGGCTTATGGCGATTCGCGGGTGAGCGTTGAACATGGCCGCCAGCAGCGTGGTGCCGGAGCGGGGCACGCCGACGATAAAGATGGGCGCCAAGCTGGTCGGGGCCATGCGCATCACTATACAGGCGCGTGAAACCCTGGGGTAAGCTGTGTTTCGCGCCGGCCCGGGATAGCCATCTTGCAAGCAGACGAATCGTTGAAAGACAGCGGTGGGGGACCCACGGAAGGCGGTGGCCCCGGACCGTCGCCGCAGCGCACGGACGCGTCGGCGCGGTCGTTGCAACAAGCCGTCCTTGCCTCGGGCTTCTGGTTGTTCGGCTTACGCGTCAGTGAGCGTCTGCTGGGCCTGGCGCGCATGGTGGTGCTGGCGCGACTGCTCGCACCCGACGACTTCGGGCTCTTCGGCATCGCTTTGCTGGCGATGTCCGTGGTCGAGTCGCTCTCCGGCACTGGTTTCAACGAGGCCATCATCCATCGCCAAGGGCGAACCGATGAGTACCTCGGTACGGCATGGACCGTACATATCGCCCGGGGGTTCCTTCTGGCGGCCGCGATGTGGGCGGCTGCTCCCCTGGTTGCCGGGTTCTTCGGCGAGCCCGCTTCCGAGCCCTTGCTTCAGGTGCTTTCGTTGAACCTGATTCTGAGCGGGCTCACCAACATCTCCGTGGTGGTATTCCAGAAGGAGCTCGACTTCCGCAAGCTGGTCTACATGGGGGCATGCGGGGCCCTGGTCGATGTCGTGGTCTCGGTGGTCATGGCGTTCATCCTGCGCGATGCGTGGGCACTCGTGTACGGAGTGCTCGCCGGCAACGTTGTCCGACTCCTGCTCTCCTTCGTCATCGCGCCGCTTGTCAGGCCTCGCTTCGACGGCGCGCGGTTCAAAGAGCTGGCGGGATTCGGCGGTTGGGTGTGGGGAGCCAACGTGCTGCATTTCCTCGCGAATCAGGGGGACGACGTCGTCGTCGGCCGTCTGCTGGGCGCCAATGCCCTCGGGCTCTACCGCATGGCGTTTGCGTACGCCGGGCTTCCGGCGACCGAGATTACCCACGTGTTGTCGCGAGTGACGTTCCCGGCGTATGCCAAATTGCGCGACGACACGCCTGTGCTCCGCCGGGGGCACTTACGAGCGGTACAGGCGACGGCGTTGATATCCGCTCCGCTGGCCGCCGGTATCGCCGTAATGGCGCCGAGCTTCGTTCGGCTGGTGCTCACGCCCGCCTGGGTGCCGATGATCGTGCCGCTGCAGATTCTCGCCGCCTGGGGCCTGATCCGGTCGCTCTCTGCGACTACCGGACCCCTCTTCCAGGGGCTCGGTCGCCCCGATCTGATCACCCGGTTGGTGCTCTTGAAGCTGCTGGTACTGGCGGCCGCGATCTTCCCCCTCACCGGCCGACTCGGACTCTCCGGGACGGCGCTTTCCGTTGCTCTCTCGGCTGCCCTGTCCTACCCGATAGCCGCCCGGATGGTCGTGCGGATGATTGATTGCTCCGGTTGGGCCTATGCGAGGACCTGGCTGTTCCCTGCGGCCGCCGCCGCCCTCATGGCGGGAGCGATTCTGCTTTTTCACGCTCGCCAGGAGGCCGACTTCGGCCTCGCGGTCTTCTGTGGGTCGATCTTCGGCGGCGCGGCGTTCTACGTCCTGCTCGTCTTGCTCTTGGGACCTCGATTCGGCTACGACGCGCTCGCCGTCGCCGGTCGGCGGCAGGTTTAGCCGCGAAGGTGACCTCCCGCGGCCGTCCAATATGGCAAGGTGTGCGACGATGAAGACCCTTCCTTTCAAATCCACGGTGGACCGCCAGGCGATCCTCGATGTGGTGCGCCGTACCTGGGGCTACGACCAGCTACGGCCCCTGCAGGAGGAAGCGGTGCGCGCGGGTCTCGAACGGCGCGACTCCCTCGTGGTTCTTCCCACCGGGGGCGGGAAATCCCTCTGCTACCAGGTGCCGCCGTTGCTCTCGGGCCGCACCGACATCGTCATCTCGCCGCTGATCTCGCTGATGAAGGACCAGGTCGACGGCCTGCGTGGCAACGGCTACGCGGCGGCCGCGCTGCACAGCGCCCAGGACGCGGTCGAGCGGGCGGCGGCGCGGGACCTCATCGAGTCGGGCGAGTGTCGGCTCGCCTTCGTCTCGCCCGAGCGGCTGGTCACGCCGTGGTTCCTCGAGACGGTCGAGAAGCTCGGGGTCCACACCTTCGCGGTCGACGAGGCCCACTGCATCAGCCACTGGGGGCATGATTTCCGCCCCGAATATCGCCAGCTGGCGGTGCTGAAGCAAAGGGTTCCGGGGGCGACCTTGCATGCCTACACGGCCACCGCCACCGAGCGCGTGCGTGAGGACATCATCGGTCAGCTCGGGCTCGAGGACCCGGCCGTGCTCGTTGGCCGGTTCGATCGTCCGAATCTGATCTACCGTTTGATTCCGCGTCTCGACCTGGCTGCCCAGGCGCGGGAGGTTCTGGCGCGGCACGCGGGTGAGGGCGTGATCATCTATTGCATCAGTCGCAAGGACACCGAGAAGCTGGCCGAGCTCCTCGCCGCGGACGGGCACCGGGTAGCCTGCTATCACGCCGGGCTCGAGTCCCGCGAGCGGAACCGCACGCAGGAAGCCTTCAGCACGGCGAAGCTCGACATCGTCGTGGCGACCGTCGCATTCGGCATGGGCATCGACCGCTCGGATGTGCGCTGCGTCGTACATGCCGCGATGCCCAAATCCGTCGAGCACTACCAGCAGGAGACGGGAAGGGCCGGCCGAGACGGGCTCACGGCGGAGTGTGTCCTTCTGCACTCACCCGCTGACGCGCTCAAGTGGCGCACCATACTCGAGCGGAGCACCGCTGACGCGAACGGCGACGCCGCCGGCGACGGACCTCAGGCCGAGTTCGAGCTGCTCGACGAGATGCGCCGGTTTTGTGCCCCCGGCCGATGCCGACACCGCGCGCTCTCGGAGTACTTCGGCCAGGCTTATCGCCGCGCCGATGACGAGCGTGCCGACGCCGGTCCGGCAACCTCGCCGTCTGCCGCGCAGGCTGCCGCCGCCGGTCCGGCAGCCCCGTTGTCTGCCGCGCAAGTCGCCGCCGCCGGTCCGGCAGCCTCGTTGTCTGCCGCGCAGGTCGCCGCCGCCGGTTGTGGCGCCTGCGATGTGTGTCTGGGCGAGACCGAAGGGCTCGTCGACGGCACGCGAGACGCGCAGATGATCCTCTCGTGCGTGGCGCGGGTCGAGCAACGCTACGGGATGGGTCACGTGGTCGACGTGCTGCGTGGCGCCGACACCGAGAGAATCCGCTCGCTCGGGCACGACCGGCTCTCGACCTGGGGTCTGATGAAGGATCGTGACCGCAAGGAAGTCATGTATCTCGCGTTCCAGCTTCTGGACCAGGAGTTGATGACACGGTCGGTCGGCGAATATCCCGTGCTCTGCCTCAACGACGCGTCGGTGGAGGTGATGCGCGGGGGTCGGGCGGTTCAGCTGGTTCCCGTGCGGGTCAAGCGAGCGCGCACGACGGCACGCGAGGCGGCTTCCTGGGAGGGCGTCGACCGCGACCTCTTCGAGCACCTCCGCGAGCTCCGCACCGGGCTCGCACGGGAGCGCAACGTGCCGCCGTACGTCATCTTCAGCGACGCCAGCCTGCGCGACATGGCGCGCAAGCAGCCTTCGTCGCCGGCGGAGTTGCTCGCCGTTCACGGGGTGGGCGACAAGAAGCTCGCCGATCTGGGCGACGATTTCCTGGCCTGCATCCGAGCCTTTTGCGAGACGGAGCCCGACGGAGCCTCGGGGGGCAACTGACTTACCCCTTGCCAACATTTCGTTCTCGCAATATTGTCAGGGACCCCATAAGTGTGCGTCATATCGAAGCTCGACCCGTCGGGATTCGTCGACTCGACGTTCTGTAAGAGGGTTCGGGCAGGGCCGTTCAAAGCAGAAATCCACGTCCTCGAGGTGATGGGCGATGAAGAGAGCCGCTCTGGCTATCGCTGTATCTTTGATCTTCTGCCTGGGGCTCGCTATCGATGCGAGGCAATCTCTGGGCGCACAGCCCGATGCGAACGGAGCCGCTCATCCGGGTGCGAGCGGCGCGGCGTATACGGCCGCCGTTGCAGCGTTGCCCTCGCCGACCGCCTACGCGGCCTCGCCCGCCCCGCCCCCTGAGGCGTTGGGCGCGGCCTCTTCCTACCAGGACCAGAACGTCACGGTCGGCCGGTTCTGCTTTCGTTGCCACAACGACAGCAGCATGACCGGCGGCCTGTCGCTGGAATCGTTCGACGTCGGGCAGGCTTCCGATAACGCGGAATTGGCCGAGAAGATGGTGCGCAAGTTGCGCGCCGGAATGATGCCGCCGCGGCAGGCGCAACAACCGGACGCCGACGCGGTCGCGGCGCTGGTCAATGCCCTCGAGACGAACCTGGACACGGCTGCCCTCGCCGACCCGAATCCGGGCAGCAGGACGTTCCAGCGGCTCAACCAGGCGGAGTACACGGCTTCGGTGCGGGATCTGCTGGGGATCACGGTCGACGTCGACACCTTCTTGCCTCCGGATACGATCAGCGCCAGCTTCGACAACATTGCCGACGTGCAGATGCCCTCGGCCACGTTGATGGAGGGCTACCTGCGCGCCGCCGGCTACGTGAGCCGGGTGGCCGTGGGTGATCCGTACGCGGGACCGGACTCGTCGACCTACAACGTGCCGCGAACGTCTTCGCAAAAGGGGCGGGCAGAGGGTGCCCCGTTCGGGACCCGCGGCGGCATCGCGGTCGTTCACAACTTCCCCGCCGACGGTAAGTACGAGTTCCAGCTGCTGCTGCACGGCGAGCCCGCCGGGCTGTTCTTCGGCCGCACGGTTCCCAACGAGCAGATCGAGGTGTCGATCGACGGCGAACGGGTGGCGGTTCTCGATATCGATCGTTGGATGTCGGAGTCGGACCCCACGGGTCTGACCCTGACGACGAATCCGATCGACATCCGCGCCGGAGCCCGGAAGGTGGCCGCGGCATTCGTGCTGCAGAACGAGGGCCCGGAAGACGATCTGATAACGCCGATCGATCACACACTCGCCGATACCCAGATCGGGGTCGGTTATGGGGTGACGACGCTGCCTCACCTGCGCGACCTCGCCATCGTCGGTCCGTTCGAGGTCACCGGCGTCTCCGACAACCCCACGCGAGAGCGGATCTTCTCCTGCCGGCCGACCTCCGCGGATGAGGAGCAGCCCTGCGCCGAGAGTATCGTCGGTCGGCTGGGTGCGCGGGCCTACCGGCGACCGCTGCAGCCCGGCGACATCGAGGGGCTGATGGCCTTCTACAACCAGGGGGCCGCTTTCGGCGGCTTCGAAGGCGGCATTCGGACCGCGTTGCAGGCGATACTCGCGAGCCCTCATTTCGTGTTTCGCATCGAAGAAGTCCCCTCCGATGTCTCGGCCGGCGAGCTTTACGAGATCAGCGACATAGACCTCGCCTCGCGACTCTCGTTCTTCATCTGGGGGACGCCGCCCGACGACGAGCTCATCGCGCTGGCAGCCGAGGGCGAGCTCTCGGATCCCGACAATCTCGAGGCGCAGGTGGGTCGCATGCTCGCCGATCCGCGATCCGAAGCACTGGCGACCCGTTTCGCCGCGCAGTGGCTCCGCCTCCAGGACCTCGAGAAGGTCCATCCTGATGCCCTGTCCTTCCCGTATTTCGATCAGATTCTCGCCGACTCGATGTATCGGGAAACGGAGCTGCTTTTCGACTACATCGTGCGCGAGGATCGAAGCGTCCTGGAGCTGCTCACGGCCGATTACACGTTCGTCAATGAGCGTCTCGCCCGTCACTACGGCATTCCGGGCGTGGCGGGCCCGGAATTTCGAAAGGTGTCCTACCCCGACGATCGGCGCCGTGGTGTCCTCGGCCACGGCAGCGTGCTGACGATGACGTCAGCCGGCAACCGCACATCCCCGGTCAAGCGTGGGCTGTGGGTGCTGGAGGTGTTGCTCGGCAGTCCGCCGCCGCCGCCCCCCCCCAACGTGCCGGATCTCGAGGAGACCGGCGAGGCGGAGGACGGACGCTTCAAGTCGGTGGCGGAGCAAATGGCCGAGCATCGAGCGAATCCCTTCTGCAGCGCCTGCCACGACGTCATCGACCCGGTGGGGTTGGCGCTCGACAATTTCGATGTGACGGGCGCCTGGCGTATCAAGGATCGGGGCGTGCCCGTCGACCCGTCCGGCCAGCTGTTCGACGGAACGATGCTCGACGGGCCGGCGGCCTTGCGCGAAGCGTTGCTCGACCGTTCGGACGTCGTCATCACGCACTTCACCGAGGGCATGATGGCCTACGCGCTCGGTCGCCGAACCGAGTATTTCGACATGCCCACCGTCCGTGAGATCGTGCGGCAGGCCGAACAAGACGACTATCGACTTTCATCGTTCGTTCTCGGGGTTGCCCAGAGTCCGGCCTTCCGTATGGCGCGGGTCGAGGCAACCGAAGAAATGAACCCCGAAAGCAGCAAGTAAGAGACACCTGAGCGAGAGACAGCTAGACGAACCGGAGGGCACGGCATGTTCATCACGAAGAAGCGCATTTCTCGCCGCACGATGTTGCGCGGTGTGGGTGTCGCGATCGGAGTTCCCCTGCTCGACGCCATGGTGCCCGCGAGCCGTGCCTGGGCGAAGACGGCGGCCGGGCAGGCGGCGAGCCGCACGCGCCTCGTTTGCATCGAGCAGGTCCACGGCGCGGCGGGGTGCAACGAGCTCGGCGCTAAGGAATTCCTGTGGGCGCCCGAGATTGCCGGGCGAGACTTCGACCTCAGCGCGGGCAGCCTGAGCTCTCTGGAGCCCTTTCGCGACTATCTCACCATTGTCAGCAACACCGACACTCGCATGGCCGAGGCGTTCACGGCCGAGGAAATCGGTGGCGACCATTTCCGCTCCAGCGCCGTGTTCCTGACCCACGCGCGTCCCAAGATGACGCAGGGTTCGGATGTCCGTGTCGGTACGTCGATGGATCAGATGTACGTGCAGCGGTTCGGGCAGGACACACCGATTCCGTCGCTCCAGCTCTCGATCGAGCCGGTCGACCAGGCCGGCGGCTGTGCGTACGGATACGCGTGCGTATACACGGACACGATCAGCTGGGCCTCGGAATCCGAGCCCCTGCCCATGATTCGCGACCCTCGCGCCGTCTTCGAGACGCTGTTCGGCGCCGGCGGTACGCCGGAGCAGCGCGCCCTGCGCCGGCAGACGGATCGCAGCATCCTCGACTGGGTTACGGAGGAAATGACAGGTCTGCGCAGCGATCTGGGCGCGGCCGACCGTCAACGCCTCGATCAGTACGTCACCAACATCCGTGAGATCGAGCAGAGAATCCAGCGCATCGAGGAGCGCAACAACAGCGGCGAGCAGCGCGAGCTTCCCACCGCGCCGGCAGGCGTGCCGGATTCGTTCGATGAGCACGTCAAGCTGATGTTCGACCTGCAGTTGCTCGCCTTCGAAGCGGATCTCACGCGCGTGTTTTCGTTCAAGTTCGGCCGCGACGCCTCGGGACGGGTTTACCCCGAGAGCGGCGTCGACTCCGGTTTCCACGGCGCGTCGCACCACGGCGGACGCGACGCGCGCGTGCGGGAGTTCGCCGAGATCAACCGCTACCACGTCTCTCTGTTGCCCTATTTCATGGAAAAGCTGCAGAAGACGGCCGACGGCGACTCGAACCTGCTCGACAACACACTGATCGTGTACGGATCACCCATGGCGGACAGCAATCTCCACAACCATCGTCGTTGCCCGTTGATCCTGCTGGGCGGAGCCGGCGGCCAGCTCGACGGTGGTGTCCACATCCGCGCCGAGGATGGTACGCCGATGGCCAACGTCATGTTGAGCGCGATGCATCGTCTCGGCCTGCAGGACGTCGAGAGTTTCGGCGACAGCACGGGCGAGTTTTCCTTTGCCGTGCCCCACACCGAGGCCGGACGCCCGTAGCCGGGAGGTGAACGATGCGTAACCGTCTGCAGAAAGGCTCTCTCGGATTGCTGGCGACCTTGCTGGTCCTCGTCCTCGCCACGCCGGGATCCCCGATCGCCATGACCGCGGAATCGGTGGTTGCCGACGCCGCGATGCGCGGCGAGACCGAGGCCGTCCGTTCGTTGCTCCGTGACGGCGAGGACGTCAACGCCGCCCAGGGTGACGGCATGACGGCGCTGCACTGGGCGGCACTCAACGGCGACACCGCCACCATGGAGCTCCTGTTGTACGCCGGTGCCGTGATCGAGCCGACGACTCGGCTCGGCGGCTACACACCACTGCATCTGGCGAGCCGGGAAGGCCAGGGCGGCACGGTCGCGGCTCTTCTCGAGGCGGGCAGCGACGCCATGAGGTTCACCGAAACCGGTGTCACGGCTCTTCACCTCGCGGCCCAGGGTGGATCGGTGGGCGCCGTGGCCGCGTTGACCGCGCATGGCGCGGAAGTCGACGCCGCCGACGTGGCGTCGGCACGCACGCCGCTGATGTTTGCCACGGCCTACGGCCGCCTGGAAGCGATGAAGGCGCTGCTCGACGCGGGCGCCGACGTTTCGCTCGAGACCGAGATCATCGATTTTCCCGAGCGGGCGCGGCGCGATAGCGCGGAGCAACGAACGCGTCAAAGGGTGGTTGCAGCCGCCAAGCCTCCGGAACCGCGCGGCGCGCGGTCACCGGCAGCGGCCGGCCAGCAGGCCGCCGCGCGAGGTGCGACCGCGATCCCCGCACAGGCCGCGCTGACGCCTCCGGACCCCGACGACCCGCCGGCTAGAGGTGGGCGCGGGCAGACACCCCCGGACCCCGACGATCCGCCGGCGCGCGGTGGACGGGCGCAGACACCCCCGGATCCGGATGATCCTCCGGCGCGCGGGGCCACGCAGACCACTCCCCCCGATCCGGATGATCCGCCGCCGGCCGGCGCGGTCGCGCAGACGACACCTCCGGACCCGGATGATCCGCCGGCACCTGCCGCAGCCCCGACGGCGAGCCTCGATCCGAACGTTCCCCGATCACTCTCCAACCCCGATCAGATTGGCCGACAGGGTGGCTTCACCGCTCTCCACTACGCTTCTCGCGACGGGCGTGGGAAGGCCGCCGAGTTGCTCCTGGAGGCGGGAGCCGACATCAACCATCGTACGGGCGGCGACGAGTCCACGCCGATGGTGGTTGCCATCATCAACGGCAACTTCGATCTGGCGTTGAACTTCCTGGAGCGCGGCGCCGACCCCAACCTGGTCAGCGAAGACGGAGCGGCGCCGCTTTTCGCGGTGCTCAACAACGAATGGCAGCTACGTACCTGGTACCCGCAGCCGACGGCCTCCCAGCAACAGGAGATCACCTACCTGGAGCTCATGCGCGCAATGCTCGAGGCGGGAGCGGATCCGAACGCGCGGACGAACTCGCACATCTGGTACGCGGCCTACAACGCCGGCCGCATGGGCGTCGACTTCACCGGGGCTACGGCGTTTTGGCGTGCCGCCTATGCCACCGACGTGGCCGCCATGAAGTTGCTTGTCGAGTACGGCGCCGATCCCGACATCTCCACGATGAAGCTGGCCTCGAGCCGGAATCGCTCGGGTCGCGGGTCGGCGGGCGCCGAGGACGACCCCTCCGGCATGCCGCCGGTGCCGGCCGGCGGGTTGCACGTTCATCCGTTGCACGCGGCGACCGGCGTCGGTTTCGGCACGTCGCGTGTCGGGCAGCAGCACCGCCACGTTCCCGACGGCTGGTTGCCGGCGGTGACCTACCTGGTCGTGGAGCTCGGAGTCGACGTCAACGTGCGCGACGCCGACGGTTACTCGGCGGTCCACAATGCCGCATCCCGGGGCGACAACGAGGTCATCGAGCTGCTTGTTGAGCACGGCGCCGACGTTACCTTCGTCTCGCGTCGAGGCCAGACCACCGTAGACATGGCCAACGGCCCACAGCAGCGGGTGCAGCCGTTTCCCGAGACCATCGCCCTGCTCGAGGGCCTGGGCGCGGTCAACAACCACAACTGCATCTCCTGCGACTGACCTGAAGGCGGCCACGGAGGCGTCGAGGTCCGCCCGCGTGTTTGCCCTGATGCGGGTGCGCGTAGCCGTCGCGGCCGGGGACCCTCCCGGTACGCAGGTGCTACGATTCGCGAACCACCCGATACGCCCCCGCCCACGACCGAGAGCCGCGTCGCTTCGACAAGCGCCTACCGATGACCAAGAGCCGCGTTGCCATCCTCAAGACCTCACCCGAACGGGTGCTCGCCGACTACCACGAGCTCCTCAACCTGGCCGGTTATCAGGACGTGATCGCCAAGGACGTCGATACGGCGCTCAAGGTGAACATCTCCTGGCACTTCTTCTACCCCGGTAGCTCCACCACCCCTTGGCAGCTCGACGGTGTCATCCGCGCGATGAAGAAGGACGGATACGACCCGAACCTGATTCACGCCTGCCACAACCGCACCGTGGTTATCGATTCCAAGCTCGGCGAGCGGGAGAACAAACAGATCGATGTGGTCGAGGCGCATGACCTGCGCAACATCCATCTTTACGAGGGCGAGGAGTGGGTCCATATCCGGGACGCCGTCGGCGACCTGGCCGACGACTTCCTCTGCCTCAACGAGGTCTATCCCAAGGGCTTTCACATACCGCGCCGCTTCATCGGCGAGAACATCATCCACCTGCCGACGGTCAAGACGCACGTCTTCACCACCACTACCGGCGCGATGAAGAACGCTTTCGGCGGGCTGCTCAACGAGCGCCGGCACTGGACGCATCCGGTCATCCACGAGACGCTGGTCGATCTGTTGATGATCCAGAAGAAGATCCACCCGGGCGTGTTCGCGGTCATGGACGGCACGTTTGCGGGGGACGGTCCCGGCCCGCGCTGCATGATCCCGTACGTCAAGGACGTCATCTTGGCGAGTGACGACCAGGTGGCCATCGACGCCGTCGCCGCCCGCCTGATGGGCGTGGACCCGATGAGCCTGAAGTTCATTCGCCTGGCGCACGAGCGTGGCTTGGGCTGCGGTGATGTGAGCGAGATCGAGATCGTCGGCGACGTGGAGGCGGCGCACGAGGAGTGGCATTTCGTCGGCCCCTTCAAGAAGATGACGTTCGCCTCCCGCATGCAGCACAAGATCTACTGGGGCCCCTTGAAGAAGCCGATCGAGTGGTCACTCAAGACGGTCCTCGCCCCCTGGGCCTACATTGCCAGCGTTCTGTATCACGACACGTTCTGGTACCCGTACATGGCCAAGACGCAGATGGCCGATGTTCTCGAGAGTGCCTGGGGCCGCCTGTTCCGCGACTGGGAGAATGTCACCGCCGACGAAAACGGTTTTCCCGCCATCGGCGACAAGCCTGCCGAGATCAAGAAGACCGGCTGGTCGGCCTTTCGCGAGTCGCTGCGCATCCTGTGGACCTGCATCAAGGAAGCGCCGGAATTCGACCAGCGCCGCAAGATGTCGGCTTCGGCCAAGCGCTGATTCAGGGCTTGGCCGGGCCCGCCGGTATCGTTTCGAGATCCCCGGCTAGCTGACGATCTCTCCTCGGGCGGTCACCTTGACCACGAGATGGCTTCCGCTGTGATCGTTCGGATCGATATTCCGCAGCACGACGGTCTTGCGTCCGTCGCTCGACATGAGCGTGATCTCCACGTCTACGGCTCGTTGGTCCGATAGCCCGAAGTGCACCGGCAACACGCTCTGGGCGTTGTAGCCCGAGCCGGTCTCGACCAGTCGGGTGCCGAGCAGATCTCGCGTACCGGGCTTGTACAGCCTCACCTCGGTTCCGGCGCGGGTGTGGACGCCGTTCTCATCGAGCAGCATCACCTGCAGGGACCGTGCGGCTCGGTCGGCTTCGAGTCGATTGCGGATCACGTAGTGGTTGCGGCTCGAGAGGGCCAGGTCCATCGCCCCGTCGTTGTCGAAGTCGGCCCAGACCGATCCATAGCCGCCGACGTTTTCCGCGATGACCTCGGGCGTGACGTCGACGAACTCGCCGTGATCGTTGCGGTAGAGCGTCCCGGAGGAATAGAGGTCGATCCAGCCGTCGTTGTCGAAGTCCGCCCACGTCGCGGTCCCTCGGTAGGCTTCGTGGGCGAGGCCGAAATCGGCGGCGACACTGACGAAGACGCCATCGTCGTTGCGATAGAAACCGTCGGTGCCACCCAATGTCGTGACGAAGATGTCGAAGTCGCCGTCGTTGTCGAAGTCGGCGATATCGGGGCGGATGGTGCCTGCCATGTCGTGGTCGCCGGGGTCCGGGTCGATGGCCCTGCCTCCCGAATCGAGGCCGAGTTGCGGAGCGACGTCCACGAACCTCGCCCCGTCGTTGCGGTACATCCGGTTCGCATGCCCGTCCATGTTCCCGAGATACAGGTCGAGGTCGCCGTCGAGATCGAAGTCGAACCACACGCCGCCCATCGTCGCCCGCGACCCCGTGATCCCCATGCCTTCGGAGACATCGACGAACGTACCGTTGTCGTTACGGAAGAGCATGTTCGGGATGTCACGGACGCCGACGAACAGATCGACGTCGCCGTCGTTGTCGAAATCGACCCAGCTGAGCTGGCGGGCGTGCCCCAACGGCATCTCGAGGCCGAGATCCTTGGTTACGTCCGTGAAGCGCTGGCCGTCGTTTCGGTAGATGCGGTTGGCGATCTTCGCCTCGTCTTCCGCTGCACCGGAGGTGTAGCCCACGTACAGGTCGAATCGGCCGTCCGCATCGTAGTCGCCCCAGGCGACCGCACGCGTGCCTTCGAGGTCCGCCACTCCCATCTCGGCAGCGACCTCCGTGAACCGCCCATCGTCGTTTCGGTACAGACGATTGGGCTGTCCCGGCCTGAACCCGACGTAGAGATCAAGGTCGCCGTCGGCGTCGAAATCGGCCCATGCCTGGGTCATCGATCCGCCCTCCGCCAGCAGGTCCGGCTGCACGAGCTCGAAGTCGACACCTTCTTCTTGGGACAGCGGGGCGCCCTGAGCCGAGGTGGGAGAGGCGACCGGGAACAGTGCCAATAGGAGAAGCGCGATCAACGTGCGGTGATGCGGGAGCGGAGTGTTCCCGCAGGAAGCAGCCGACGTGCCGAAAGAAGCGAACATGACGTCCTCCGAGGCTAGGGGGAAACCGCGATGTACGGGGCAGTATAGTCTCGGCGCACCTTGCCGGTCTGGGCATCGCTGACTAGAATCCGGGGCGCGGACGGGTTCGCTGGGCTCAATCGGAGGTCGCGTCCGACCAGCAGCACTCGTCCCGGTTCATAGCGGATTGCCGCTTTCTCCTGCGCGCCTTCCCGGCGTGCGCAAGGAAGTCACGCCTCTTGAGCAACTCCGGCAACGGTCGTCTGATTGTTCTTGCCAAGCAAGTGCCCGACACCTCCGAGGTGACGGCCGAGATGATGAAGGCCGACGGCACGGTCAACCGGGCCGCGCTTCCCACCATCGTGAATCCGGACGACCTCCACGCGCTGGAAATGGCCCTCGAGGTCAAGGATCGGCGCGGCGAGGGCGAGGTGGTCGTCATGACCATGGGACCGCCGGCGGCCGCGGGACTGCTGCGCGACATGCTCTACCGGGGCGCCGATCGGGGGATCTTGATCACCGATCGCCGGGCGGCCGCGAGCGACACTCTGGCTACCTCCTATATCCTCGGCAAGGCCATCGAGCACCTTGGTCCGTTCGACGCGATCTTCTGCGGGCGCCAGGCGATCGACGGCGATACCGCACAGACGGGTCCCCAGGTGGCGCAGAAGGTCGGCGTGGCGCAGGTCACTTTTGTTGATGGGCTTCTAGATGTCGGAGAGAGCGTCCTTCGTCTCTCCCGTGACCTCGGACACGCCAGCGAAGTCGTGGAGACGCCGCTTCCGTGCCTGTTGACCGTCATGGATACCGCCAACGTGCCGCGCCCCCACCGGGCACGACGAGTGATGAGGTACAAGAAGGCCCGGGCGCGGATCGAGGTGGAGAAGGCGGCGTCCAAGGCGATCAATGCCAAGGAGGATCCGGAAGCTCACGCCGAGCTCGTTGCCACCACGCTCGCGGAGCTCTCGCAGCACGGGATTCTGATCGAGCAGTGGGATCTGGACCGGATCGAGTGCGACATGATGTGGTGCGGGCGAGCGGGTTCGCCCACCAAAGTCGGCAAGGTCCGGTCGATTGTCATGCAGAGCTCCGAACGCCAGGACGTTCCGGCCACCCGCGAGGGGATTCGCGACCTCGTTCACGAGCTCATCATCGAGCACACGATCGTATGATCGACGTCAATCCAGAGGGTGAGGTCTGGGTCGTCGCCGAGTCGGCCGACGGGCATCTGAAGGACATCTCACTCGAGATCATGAACAAGGCGCGCGAGCTCGCCGACGAGCTCGGTGTGGGGTTGGGGGTAACGCTAGCCGGGCATGACGTGCGGCAGTTCGCGCCGCTGCTGATCGCCAACGGTGCCGACCGCGTGTACATCGCCGACGACGAGCTGCTGGCGCCGTACCAGACCAGCACTCACACCAAGGTGCTCACCGAGCTCATCGAAGCGCACGAGCCACAGATCGTGCTGTTCGGCGCCACGCCGGTGGGCCGCGATCTATCGCCCCGCGTCGCCAGCGGCCTCTTCGCCGGACTCACGGCCGATTGCACCGAGCTCGGTATCGGCCCGCACACCGAGCCCGGCGGGATCGTGTACACGGATCTGCTGCTGGCAATCCGCCCGGCGTTTGGTGCCAGCATCCTGGCGACCATCGTGAACTTCGAGCGCTGGCCGCAGATGGCGACCATCCGAGAGGGCGTGATCCCCCTCGGCGAACCCGACTCCGACCGTCAGGGCGAGATTGTCGAGTCGAATACGAAGCTCGATGCGTCAGACCAGGCAATTCGCATCATCTCGCGCGAAGTCGTCGAGCACACCGGCGGACTGAAGGGCGCGCGCGTCATCGTGGCCGGCGGAATGGGAATGGGCTCTCCCGCAAACTTCGACCAGCTGTGGGAGCTGGCAGACGTTCTCAACGGGCAGGTGGCGGCAAGTCGGCCGGTGGCCGATGCCGGTTGGCTGCCACGGAATCGGCAGGTCGGGCAGACAGGCCTGACGGTCCGTCCGGCCCTCTACATCGCCTGCGGGATCTCGGGTGCGATCCAGCACCTTGCCGGCATGAGCGACGCGAAGAAGATCATCGCCATCAATATCGATCCGCAGGCACCGATCTTCGATGTCGCCGACTACAGCATCGTCGGCGACGTCAACAACGTCATCCCCGACTTCATCGAGGCGGTAAAGGAGAGGGTATAGCGATGGCCAACTTCTTCACCGACGAGTCCGACATTATTTTCCACTTCGAGCACGATCACCTCGAGAGGGTCGCCGATGCGCTCGAGGACGGCTACGAGGAGTCGAAGGGCAACATCGAGGCTCCAGTCGACGCGGCCGACGCCATCGACTCCTACCGGCGCGTGCTCGAATCGATGGGCTCCATGGCGGCGGATTTCATCGAGCCGCGCGCCGAGGCCGCCGACCTCGAGGGCTGCGTTCTCGATGACGACGGTGTCACTCACCTCGCCGGAGTGACCCAGGAGAACGTCGACATGCTGGGGCAGGCCCAGCTCATGGGCTTCACGCTGCCGCGCAAGTACGGTGGCCTGAACTTCCCGCACTATATCTACGCCATCGCCACGGAGATCATCAGCCGCGCCGACGCCAGCCTGATGAACCTGTTCGGCTTGCAGGGCGTCGGGGAGACGATTCACGACTTCGCCACCGAAGAGGTCAAGGCCGAATACCTGCCGCGATTCTCGGCCGGCGAGGTGACCGGTGCGATGGTGCTGACCGAGCCCGACTTCGGCTCCGATCTTCAGCACGTCCAGGTGCGTGCCGAGGAGGACGCGGAGGGCAACTGGAAGCTCAACGGCGTCAAGCGGTTCATCACCAACGGCTGCGGCCACGTGTTGCTCGTGCTGGCCCGATCCGAGCCGCATCGTCACGGGGCGCAGGGTCTCAGCGTCTTCCTCGTCGACAGAGGTCCGACCGTGCAGGTACGCCGTCTCGAAGACAAGCTCGGCATCCACGGCAGCCCGACCTGCGAATTGCAGTTCAACGACACGCCTGCCGTCCTCATCGGCAAGCGCAAGCGCGGATTGGTCACCTACGTCGCGCCGTTGCTCAACGCTGCTCGTCTTGGCGTGGCTGCGCAGGCGGTGGGCATCGGCCAGGCGGCGCTCTCCGCGGCGCGCGACTACGCCGGGCTCCGCAAGCAGTTCGGCAGGGCGATCGAAGACATCGCCCCGGTGGCCGAGATGCTCGTGGACATGACCCTGCGGGTCGAGGCGGCCCGCTCGTTGCTCTACGACACGGCGCTCTTCGTCGATCTGGCGCGCTCCGCCGACCGTCACGGAAACCGCCGCGAAGCCAAGCGGATGGGGCGAATCGCCGGTCTGCTAACGCCGATGATCAAGTATTACGCTGGAGAGATGTCGATCCGCGTCGCCAACGATGCGATCCAGGTGCTCGGTGGATCCGGCTATATGCGCGACTATCCCGTCGAGCGCTACCTGCGGGACGCGCGCATCACGACGATCTACGAGGGGACCAGCCAGCTGCAAGTCGTCGCCGCGAGCCACGGGGTCATGGCCGGGATCGCCGAAGGTCGCTTCAAGGAGCTTGCCGCGGATCTCGACGGCACGCCCGGCGCGGCCCACCAGCCGCTGCTCGCCGATATGCGCGACAAGCTGATCGACGCCATCGGGAAGGCCAAGGCGGCCGACGATTCCGACTTCGTCGACTTCGTCGCTCGTCCCCTCGTCGATCTCGCCATCCATATCTACATCGGCTACTTGCTGGTGGCACAAGGGAACGTCAGCGAGCGCAAGGCCATTCTGGCCGATCGCTGGGTGCGACAGACGCCGATCTTGAGTCGCAACGTCGAGGAGGTCATCGACGGGCGCGACTCGGCCACCCTGACCCACTTCGCCGCGATCGTTCACGGCGCCGACCCCGGTTAGCTCAGGCCATGACCACCGCGCCCCCGCCTCATCCACTGGGATCGAAGGCGAGGGTGCTGCTGTCGAGCGTCTTTGGCCCGTACGCCCGGGACGACGAATACGGTAGCCGCTCGATCAACCCGATGGAGCTATATCACAATCAGGTCACACGGGTCGAAGGTGCGTTCTCGTTGCGCATGTTCCATCGCAGCTTCGGATTGATGCTGCTGCAGGCCAACATCGACGCGCCCTGCACGCTGCTGGATTTCCCCACGCTCGACCGCTTCGTCGACGAGATTCGGAATCACCACTACGACGTCGTAGGCATCAGCGCCATCGTTCCCAATGTCGGCAAGGTGGAGAAGATGTGTGCGCTGGTTCGAGAGCATCTTCCGCAGGCGACGATCGTCGTGGGCGGCCACGTTGCCAACAAGCCGGGCATCGACGAGCGGCTCGATGCCGACCACGTCGTCAAAGGAGACGGCGTTCGTTGGTTTCGGGAGTTGCTCGGCGCAGACCTCGACGAGCCCGTTCGGCACCCGGTGGTCCTCTCGGGGCTCGGCACCCGCGCGCTGGGGATCAACATGCCGAACCGGCCGGGAAACACCGCGGCCGTGCTGCTGCCTTCGGTGGGCTGCCCGGTGGGCTGCAACTTCTGCTGCACTTCCGCGATGTTCGGCGGTAAGGGGAAGTCCGTGAACTTCTACGACACCGGAGACGAGCTTTTCTCGGTCATGTGCCAGATCGAAAGCAAGCTCGGTGTTCGATCGTTCTTCATCATGGATGAGAACTTCCTCCTGCATCGAGAACGAGCGCTACGGCTTCTGGAGTTGATGGAAGAGCGCGGCAAGAGCTGGGCGCTGTACGTGTTCAGCTCTGCCCGGGTGTTGCAGTCGTATTCCATCGAGCAGCTCGTCGGCCTCGGCGTCTCGTGGGCCTGGATGGGCGTCGAAGGTGAGGCCACCCGGTATCACAAGCTTCGAGGGGTCGACACGCGGTCGCTGGTGCGAACGCTTCAATCCCACGGGATCCGCGTGCTGGGGTCGACGATCATCGGCATGGAAGACCACACCCCGAGCAACATCGATGACGTCATCGACTATGCGGTGAGTCACGACACGGATTTTCATCAATTCATGCTCTACACGCGCGGGGCGGGC
Organism: uncultured Acidobacteriota bacterium; assembly: GCA_964430745.1. Classification (GTDB taxonomy): domain Bacteria; phylum Acidobacteriota; class UBA890; order UBA890; family UBA890; genus CBDCGW01. Next base: position 20,277 of record CAYSHI010000411.1, read on the forward strand.
ACGGAGTTGTACGAGCAACACAGCCGCGAAGGCACGCTTCTTCCCCTGACCGAATGGGACGAAGCGGACGCCCACGGGCAATATCGTTTCAACTATCGTCATCCGCACATTCGCAACGGCGAGGAGACGGAGTTCTTGCTGCGCGCCTTCCGCCGCGACTACGAGGTCAACGGGCCCAGCCTCGCGCGTGTCGTGAGAACGACGTTGCGCGGTTGGACCAGGTACCGGAAGCACCCCGACCGGCGCATCAGAGAGCGGTTTGCCTGGGAGGCGAAGAAGGCTTGGGCCGGCTACGGTGGGCTCGTCTGGGCGGCGAGAGACCGGCTCCGACACGATCGTTCACTCGCGGGAAAGCTGGCTGCGATCCTGCAGGATGTGTACGGAGCGTACGGCTGGAAGTCGAGGATTGCGGCGCCGATCCTGGGGCGGGTCCTGTCCAGTACGTCGAAGCGGGAGGAGCGCCGCCTTGCCGGCGGCGCGACCTTCGAGCCGCCAACGATCTACGAGGAGAACGCTGCGGCCGCGGCATTGGCGCGTGGCGAGCGACGCTCCTTGTCGCGGCCGCCCTCCGAGATCCAATGGGTGACGTGCACTGACTCATCGTGACCGACCGGAGGTCCGATCTCGATAGCTATCTGATATCTCCGGGTACGCCATATTCCGGTTTCGACGCCGCCAAGGACTTCGAGATCGGCTAGACGCTCGATGTTGCCAGCAGTGGCCCCGATGCGGGAGAAGCGGCTATTCGTTCCGTGTCGCGTCCGTCAGCGCCGCCCGCAGCCCGACCCCATGCTCATCGGATAGTGCCGCCTCGCTGAGTCTCCGAACGGCCCCGGCCGCGTCCTCGTGGGTCGCCAGCGCAGGGAGTATCGTCATGATTGCGTCGAAGTTCCGCATCCCTCGTTCGTGCGTGTCCCCGTAGCCCTTGATCAGCCGCTGGCACCGGGCGATCTCGACCGCGAGGTCGTAGTCGGAAGAAGCCGCGCCGCTGATGCGCGACAGCCACGTTTCGATCCGGAGCATCTCCCGCCGGTAGCGGTACGAGACGCG
>CAYSHI010000412.1:0-4700 GCA_964430745.1 uncultured Acidobacteriota bacterium
ATGGGAACGGCGCCCTACATGAGCCCGGAGCAGGTGCGCGGTAAGCCGCTCGACAAACGCACCGACATCTGGGCGTTCGGGTGCGTTCTCTATGAAGCGTTGTCCGGTAGCCGCGCCTTCAATCGTGAGACGGTCGCCGACACGCTAGCTGCGATCCTCGAGGTCGACCCGCCGTGGGACGGACTTCCGGCCGCCACGCCGGTGGGCATCCGATCGTTGCTGCGCCGCTGTCTAAGCAAAGACCCCAAGCGGCGGCTGCACGACATTGCCGACGCTCGTCTCGAGATCGAAGAGGCTATGGCGGAACCATCCGGAGGGCAGGGACTGCCCTCACGAGAGCCCGCGCGTGGCTCCGGACGGCGGGTGGCGCTTCCCTGGGCGATCACGCTCCTGACGGTGGCGGTAGCTATCGCGGCCTGGTACTCGGCCGCGGATCGCTCGGAAGATCCGGCCGTCCAACGCTTCCAGGTAGCGCCACCGCCGGGCGAGCGGCTGCTGTTGGCCGACGATCCGGGCACGGCGGTCTCACCCGACGGAACGCACATCGCATACACGACGCGCCGGGGTCTGTTCGTGCAGCCGGTCGACCAGCCGGACCCCAGAGCCATCCCCGGTACCGAATCGGCTCACAGTCCCTTCTTCTCGCCCGACGGTGAGTGGGTGGGCTTTTTCGATGACGAAGACCGCACATTGAAGCGCGTTCCCGTGCGCGGCGGGCCCGCTCAGCTGATCGCTGACGCAGCGGGTGCTCACGCCGGCGCGAGCTGGGGCCCAGACGACATGATCGTGTTTTCGTCGGTGGGCTCGGGCCTGGGTCTTGTATCAGCAGCATCGGATGGGCCACAGAACCTGACCTCGGCCGATGAGACAGCCGGCGAGCTGCGCCACGGGTACCCGGAGATGCTCCCGAACGGAAAGGGTGTGCTCTTCACGATCGAGAGCGAGCGCGGTCGAGCCATCGCCGCTCTCGACCTCGAAACCGGCCGCTACGAAACCATCATTCCCGCCGGCGCCGGCGCCCGTTTCGCGCAGACGGGACACATCGTCTACGGGCAGGACGGGGTCCTGATGGCCGCTCCCTTCGACCAGGACCTTCTGTTGGTGACAGGGCCTTCGTTTCAGCTACGGGAGCGGGTTCGGGCAACCTCTGACGGGTCTCTCGACTTTTCGCTCTCGCGCGGCGGGTTGCTCGTCTTCGCTCCATTCGTCGCGGCGACCGGCTCGACCAGGCTCGTCTGGGTGAACCCGCAGGGCGACGAGAGCCTCGCCTTTGCGGAGCAGGGAAACCTCAATGAGGCGCGCCTCTCGCCCGATGCGAAGCACATTGCCGTTCACGGAGACAACGATGCCCTGTGGGTCTACGACTTGGAACGAGAGGTCCTGTCGATACTGGCGTCGGCGGGGAGGTCCGTCACGCCGACGTGGTCGTCGGACGGCCGTTGGGTCTACTACTCGTCTCGGACGGGAGCCGATTCCGACCTGTATCGGACACCGACCGACATGACCGGTGCGGCCGAACGCGTGCTGCCGAGGGAGCGCGACCAGTACGTTCCGGTTGTTTCGCCCGACGGGCAGTCCATTCTCTACGCGGAGGTCGATCCCCTCACCGGGTACGACATCTGGGCGTTCTCCCCCGAGAGCGAAGAAGGCCCGGAGGCGATCGTTCGATCGCCCGCCGCCGAGCTGTGGCCGGAGTTCTCCCCCGACGGCGAGTGGTTCGCCTACGTCTCGGACGCCTCCGGTGTCCACGAGGTCCACGTCCGGGCCTTCCCGGGCCCCGGGCAGCAGTGGCAATTGTCGAACGGCGGCGGGAGCTCCCCTCGCTGGTCGAACGACGGTCGCACGGTCTTCTACCGCGACGGTCCCCGAGTCATGCGCGTCGACATTGCCGGCGGAGCCGATGGCGGACCCGGCGCGCCCACGCTGGTGTTCGAGAACGACTCCCTCGCTCTCCAGGATGTCGCACCCGACGGTCGATTCCTGATGCTCGAGCGCGCCAGCGAGCCGCCCGCCTACCTGAGTGTTGTTCTCAACTGGTTCGAGGTGTTGAAGGAGCGGGCTCCGAAGGACCGGTGAGTCGACGCCCAGCGGCTGTTGCCCAAGAGGAAGCCGCCCGAGCCGTGTCCGGCGTCCCCGCCTCGGGAGCTCTACGCCGACGACTTCATATGCGCCCGAGGGGAGGTTCGCGAAACTGGCCTGCGCAGCGTGGATTCGCGAAACGTTACCGCTCAAGGTAACGTTTTATGAATGGGCAAGATTCGGCACGGTGGCTACCTCTGAAGGGCTGTTATGAAGATCCGGGGCGTGGTGGCGAACGGTCGCAAGAAGGCGTTCGAGGTGACGACCTCCGACAAGCGAAACTTGCTCTACCCGTACGCGAGGCTCGAGCAGCCGGCGGATGGCTCCAACCGCGTCGTTGACGTTTTCGTCGACGGCGAGTTGGGCAAGGAGGCTTTCACCTATCGTCTGGCGTCGGGGCATGAGGGCACCGTGCACGTCGACCAGGTCCTCGACTACAACCGCGACCCCGACTATCTACGCGACCTGACCGTCTACGAGCTGACCCTCCAGGCGAAGGGGCGAGTCGAGCGCAGCGATCTGAGCAAGCGCGAGATCATCCGCAGGCTCGGCACCTCGGCGACCCAGTTCTATCGCCTCCTGGACCCGACCAATTACACCAAGTCGATCGGTCAGCTCATCTCTCTGCTCGAGATCCTCGACTGTGAGGTCGAGCTGGTGGTGCGTGACAAGAAGACCGGCGTTGCCTGACTCGGGGCCCCCGACCGCTAGATCAGCGCTGAGGCGACGAGGGCGAGCGCTACAGTCGTGGCACCCGCAATCATGGCAGCGGTCGAGTTTCGCGGGTTGCTGCCCAACACCCACACCATAGCGGCGGCGACGTAGGCATTGGTCGTGAGCTCTCGGGTTCCCGCCGGCGCCGCCACCAGCATTCCTGCAACCAGGCCCGCCCCCAAGATCGCGGCGGCGATGAACGCCGGTCGGCCGACGCTGCGGCGCAGCGTCAACGCGGCTCCCGCGGGCAGCGCGAGATGCAGCGCGATACTCGCCCAGGTCGAGCTCGGGCCGCTGGCGAAGAAGGCCAGTAGCGCCTGAATGCCCAACGCTGAGGCGGTCAACCCGGCAAGCTCGAAGAGCTCGCGGCGACGCACCGCAGAAGGGACCCGTTCTCGTTCGGTGGAACAGAAGCTCGCAGCGGCGGGGGCACTGTACATCGGGGAACCTCCTGATGGGCTCGTTTGGCGATACGACCCGAGTATGCGCGCCCGTCCGCGCGTTCTCCGCGGCTCACCCGATGAAAGGTCGAATCGAGCGGATGAACGGTGGTCCCGGCGCTTCGCGGGCGCACTCCTATCCTCTCGTGCCGTTGATGTGCTGAGGGCGTCGTCGTAGCTTGTGGCACATGAGCCTTCGCCTTGTCGTCGCAGCATCCGCCGCCGCCCGATATGCCGCCGGCAGGCTGGCGAGCACGGCAACGGCGGCCGCGATCGCCGCGCGTAGGCGACGGGAAGGCGAAAGATGAAGCGAAGTGATCGGGAATTGGGGATGGATCGCGCCATCACGCGGCGCGATTTCATCAGCGGCGTGGGGGTGGCGGTCACCGGCTCGGCGGTGGCGGGTCCGTGGACGGCCTCGAGATCTGCGCGGGCCGAGAGCGCCGCCGCGGCGGGCGCATCCGGGCTGGAGCAGGCAGCCGCGTACTACCCGCCCGGGGCGACGGGGATGCGGGGCAGCCACAGCGGGTCGTACGAGGTGGCGCACGCGCTGCGCAACGGCACGCGCTGGGACGATCTCGGGCCGGAGGCCGAGACGGGCGAGCGCTACGACCTGGTCGTGGTGGGCGGCGGCCTCAGCGGATTGGCGGCGGCGTACTTCTTCCGCAAAGAGGTCGGACCCGAAGCCCGCATCCTGGTGCTGGACAACTGCGACGACTTCGGGGGCCACGCCACGCGCAACGAGTTCCGTTCGGGGGACCGCACACTGCTGATCAACGGGGGCACGATCAACATTGAGGACCTCAGCCTGTACGATGAGCCGTCGCAGGCAATGATCCGCGAGCTCGGCATCGATGTCGGACGTTACGCCGAATTCCACGACGCCGAGCTGTACCCATCGCTGGGGCTCAGACGCGGGATCTTCTTCGACGAGGAAACGTTTGGCGTCGACCGGTTGGTGGTCGGGCAGGAAGGGCTCGAGCTGCGCGAGCTCCTGGCGAAGATGCCGCTGTCCGAGCCGGCGCGCGAGGACATCGCGCGGCTCCACGAGGACCGGGTCGACTACCTTCCCGGTCGATCGCCGGCGGAGAAGACGCGTGCCCTGAGCCGGATGTCATATCTCCAGTTCCTCACGGATCTCGTCAAGGTCGACGCCGGTGTGGTGCCCTTCCTGCAGACCTGGCGGCAAGGGTATTGGGCGATCGGCAGCGACGCGCTACCGGCGGAAATGGCTCGGGTGACCGGCTTCCCGGGCTTCCAGGGCATGGGGCTGCCCGGAACCGAGCCGAGCGAGGGGTTCTTTCCCGAAAACACGCCCACCAGCGCGCAGTACTTCCGCTTCCCCGATGGCAACGCTTCGATCGCCCGTCTGTTGGTGCGGAGCATGATTCCCGCCTCCGCACCTGGCAGTAGCGCGGAGGACATCGTGACGGCGCGATTCGACTACGGGCAGCTCGATCGCGACGG
>CAYSHI010000413.1:0-4005 GCA_964430745.1 uncultured Acidobacteriota bacterium
GCTTCGGCATCGATCCCGACGTCGCGCTCACTGTCGCCGACGAGATCGCCGAGGTTCATGCTCTCGGCACCGAGCTTGGCATCGTTATCGGCGGTGGCAACATTTTTCGCGGAATTCGTGCCGATGCCCTGGGAATGGACCGCGTCACGGCAGACCACATGGGAATGCTGGCCACCGTGATCAACAGCCTGGCGCTGCAGGATGCGCTCGAAAAGCGGGGGCTGGCGACGCGTGTGCTTTCCGCGCTCGAAATCCGGCAGGTGGCCGAGCCGCTCATTCGCCGCCGGGCACTCAGGCATCTCGAAAAGGGCCGTGTCGTGATCTTTGCGGCCGGCACCGGCAATCCGTACTTTTCGACCGATACGGCCGCCGCCCTGCGGGCGATGGAGATCCACGCCGAGGTACTCATGAAGGGCACCAAGGTGGGCGGCATCTACAGCGCCGACCCGGAAACCGATCCGACCGCCGAGCGCATCGACAGAATCAAGTACCTGAACGTCCTCGAGCGGCGTCTCGCGGTCATGGACGCGACCGCGATTACCACCTGCATGGACAATAATCTGCCCATCTTGATCTTCAACCTGCGCAAGCGGGGCAATATCATCAAGGCGGTTCGCGGAGAAAGCATCGGATCACTGATCAGCGCGTGAGTCGGGATCGCGGGGCCGGGTGGAAGCCCGAAGCCGCCTGAAGGAGGAGAAGGGGTCGATGGTCGACGAAGTCCTACGTGACGCCAAGCAGCACATGGAAGCCACCATCGAGTCGGTGACTCACGATTTCAACGGACTGCGCACCGGACGGGCAAGCATCTCGATCTTCGACGACGTGATGGTCGACTACTACGGCGTGCCGACGCCCCTCAACCAGCTTGCCAGCCTCTCCGCTCCCGATCCCAACCTCCTCGTCGTGCAGCCGTACGACAAGTCGACGATCGAAGCGGTGGAGAAGGCCATTCACCACTCCGAGTTGGGACTGAACCCCAGCAACGACGGCGCGGTTGTCCGCATTCCCATCCCCGAGCTCAATGAAGAGCGACGCGTGGAGCTCACCAAGGTGGTCGGTCGCCTGGCGGAGCAGGGCAAGACGGCGGTTCGGAATATTCGCCGCGATGCCAATGAACGGGTCAAGAAGCTGCAGGGCGAAAAAGAAATCAGCGAGGACGACGAGCACCACGCGCACAAGCAGGTCCAGGACCTCACGGACGAGTACGTCAAACGCATCGACGCGCTCGCGGAGCGCAAGAACAGCGAGATTCTCGAGTTCTGAGCGACAGCTCGAAGACCCATCTCGTCGCGTTGGTGGCCGCCCCGGTCGGGCTCGCCACCTGGGTCACACACGGTCGTATTCCCCCCGGTTCCGGCTTCGGCTCCGTCACCGATAGCTTCGAAGCCACCATTCAGGCTCCCGGATTCGTCGCTCTGACGCTGGTGTTCGCCGCAATCGTCGGACTGGGTTGCGCGCTGGTGTTCTCGTGGGCTCGCGCGCGCGGCGTTGCGACCGCTGACGCGTTGCCTCGGGTGCTGGCGCCTCTCGCGTGGGGTATGTCGCTGCCGGTGTTGGCGCCGCTGATCGATGCGGCGGCCTTCTGGTGCGCCGCTCCGCCGCTGGCGGCGATCGGTATCGGATACGGTGGGCTCGCATCCGCTCGGCGGTGGAAAGCTCTGGGCGCCGGTACGCGGGACCATACGGACGACGACGCTCGCTCCGACGGGTTCGGCGGCCCCGTCGACCGAAGGATGGTCGCCGCACTGGCGACGGCGATACCTCTGTTGCTCTTGGCGGCCGGCTGGAGCCCTCCCACCGGCGATGAGCCCAACTACCTCGTGGTGGCGCACTCGCTGGTGAACGACGTCGACCTCGACCTCTCCGACGACTATCGATCGCGTGTCTACGCCCCCTTCCATCCCGCGGTTTTGTCGCCTCATTACCGCCCGGGCCTGCGGGAGGGCAGTCGCTACTCCATGCACGGCGTGGGGCTGCCGCTGCTGATTGCGCCGGCGTACGCGCTGGGCAGCTCTTTCGGCCCAGCGGCCGCCGTGGCCTTGCCTCGCGCGGTGCTGGCTTTTCTGTACGGAATCTTCGCGTGGGTGCTGTACGGCTTCATCCGGGATGTGAGCTCGGCTCGTGCGGCGTGTCGCGGCACGCTGGCAACGACACTATTCGCGCCCATGCTCTTCACTCCGATGTACCTGTTCCCGGAGGTCCCGGCGATGCTCCTTTCGCTGACGGTCTTCCGGGGCCTGCGCTTGCCGCAGGTGCGCGGCACTCGCTACGGACTGCTGTTGGCTGTGTTGCCGTTTTTCGGGGTCAAGTATCTGCCGCTCGTCGGCGCCCTCCTGGTGGTCGGTGTAGTGGCCGTCCCCGAACGGCGTTTGGGGCGTCTGATCCGCGTCGGCGGCCCGGTGGCCCTCGGGCTGATCGCCCACGCCTTCTTCACCTGGCGTCTGTACGGTTCGTTGTCGCCGGCGGCCGTTTATCTGGGGGCCGGGGAACAGGCGGGTGCGCCGGCTCTGGGCGGAGATTGGGGTGCCTATGTGGCCGCGTGGCCGGCGGCGCTCGCCACCGGCGCCGGCTTTCTGCTCGACCAGAAGGAGGGCCTGCTCGCCTATGGCCCGCACTTCCTGCTGGCGGCCGCGGGCGTGGCCTGGATGTGGCGGCGACAACGGACACTGGTGCTGTCGTTGGCCCTGGTGGCTGCGGCATACGTCGGCCCGTACGCGCTGTCGCAACAGCTCGGTGGCCAGGGACCGCCCGTACGCCCGCTGATGGCCGTGTTGTGGGTGCTGTCGCCGGCTCTCGGTATCGCGCTTGAGCTGCGGGCGCGGAGTCGTTGGTACGCGGTCTCGAGGGGAGCTTTGCTTGGGCTCGGTGGTTCGTTGACGGTGGCGTACGCTGCCCAGCCGCAGCTGCTGCCGCACGACTACCCGGTCGTGGCGTCGCGCCTGATACAGAACTACTCGCCGCACGGGTCGGGTTGGTGGAGGTGGTTTCCCCAGTGGGTCAACATCGAGGAGCCGAACGTGGGGGTGACGGCTGTCTGGGCGCTGTTCACGCTGGTGGCGGTGGTTGCGTTGTGGCGCTACGGCGAGAGTGCTGCGGTCGACGCGACGGAGAGCAGCGAAGAGAACGCCTTGTCCGCGCCGGCGTCGCGGCCGGGAAGTGCCGCCGCCGCGCGGGGCGAGTGGGCGCCCGGGCGGGCAGCCGCGACCGCCGAACCGGAAGCGAAGCCGACGATCGCGGCGGGAGGATGGCGGGCGGCCGCGGCGACGATCGTACTCGCCGGCGGGCTCGTCATGCTCCATCACCTGTCGGTGGTGCGGACCGATCGACACCGGCCCACACGCATGGCCAACGGGTTCGTCGCCTGGCTGGCTGACGAGCTCCCACCGGTCGCGTATGCCGAGCCCGGCGGCATATGGGCGACGCCCGGTGTGCCGGTCGACGTGGTCGTCACGAGCGCCGCGGAGCTGGAGTCCATGGACGTCTCTCTGAGGGTGCTGGTTCCGGCGGAGGTGGCCGTATCGGTGCAGGGGGCCGCCACGGGTGGGCGGGCAACTCCCGGTAGCAGCGTCGTGGCGCGGTTGCGGCCCGGGCGGGGGCGTCGGGACGGCGACCGTTACGCCTACCTCGTGCGACTGTCCGCCGACGAGGGCGCGGTGCCTGCGGATCTGCTCGGCGGAGCCGACGAGCGTAACCTGGGCGCCTTCCTCGAGGTCGTCGGGCGTGTCGAACGGTGATTGTCCTGCCGCCCGCTGTTTTGCTCTCCTGCTACCATCGGGCCGCCATGCCCTTCGATCTTGAGGTTCAAGCGGGACCGCGGCCTCCACGCGACGCAGCGGGCGCTCGGGTGCGTCGACATCTGCGACCGGGGCTCACGGAAAGCGCCGCTCGCCGCCGCGGGCAGCGGACGTCGGAGGGGGCTGTGAGGTGAGCGCGCCGGTTGCGGAGAATTGCACAGCCATGGTCTTGGCGGCCGGCTACGGCACGCGGCTGGCCCTCTCGGTC
>CAYSHI010000414.1:0-10355 GCA_964430745.1 uncultured Acidobacteriota bacterium
AGTGTTCATACCCGAGCAGGACATCGGCCACCCGGCCGTCGCGGTCGGGCACGTGCAGGGACATGACCGCGCAGCCCTGATTCGTCACGCGCACCGTCACGCCGGCGTGGTTCCGAAGCAGGTATTGGTCTCGGGGCGGATCGCCGTCGCCGCGGATGCTTCGAGCAGGCGACCTCAGGGACTCTGTTTCTCGATGAGATCACCGAGATGGCCACCGATTCGCAGGTCCGGTTGCTGCGGGTCCTGGAAACCGGCGAGCTCACCCGCGTCGGCGGGGAACAAGAGGTCAAAGTCGACGCACGAGTGATCGCGGCAACCAATCGACCGCTCGAGGAATCGCTGCAGAAGGGGAAGCTGCGGAAGGATCTCTACTATCGACTCAAGGTCTTTGTCGTCGATTTGCCGCCGCTTCGCGACCGCAGTGGGGATACCGCCATGTTGGCCCGCCACTTTCTCCACGAGCTCAACAGCGAGCAGCAGTCGGAGAAGCGTTTCAGCGACGCAGCCATGGCTGCCCTCACCGTCTACGAATGGCCGGGCAACGTCCGCGAGCTGAAGAACGTCGTGCGCAGCGCCTTTATCCTTGCAGACGAGGAAATCGACGTGGACGTGCTTCCGTCGGAAGTGCGCGTTTACGAGGCGCGCTCCCCGTCGGCCGTCGGGGTGGAGCCCGGCATGTCCATCGCGGCGGCGGAGCGCGGCTTGATCATGTCGACACTCGAGCAGTGTGGTGGCAATCGGACACGCGCTGCGGAGTTGCTCGGCATCAGCGTGAAGACGCTCTACAATCGCCTGAAGACCTACTCCGACGAACCGAATTGATGCGCCCGGCGAGCGTGCTGCGACGCTTCGGCAGTTGGATCGCCGCCAAGCTTTCGGCCGCCGGGGGTGTTTTTCTGTTGGTACCGCTCGCCGGGCTCTCGGCGACGCTGTTGTTCTGGCAGGCCGCAACGACGTTCGAGCGCGACCAGGTTCATCGGCTCACCAGCGCCGAAACGTCGAGGGTCGTCTCGGAGGCCGGCCGTCGCCTCCAGGAGCGCGCCGAAAGTTCATTGCGCGCTGCCGATCGTTGGCTGTTGAGGGATCCGGAGGATCAAGCGGAGTGGAATTACGACGCCTACAGCAGGCGGTGGGTTGTGCCGGAATTCCTCACCGTGGAGTGGGTGGGGCCCGACCTCGAGTCGCGATGGTGGCCCGTCGATTGGAACGCTCCCATTGTCATGCGCGTCGTGTCGCAGGAGCAGCTCGATCTGGCCGTTACCGAGCATCGTGTCGTGATGGTCGGCCCGCTGGTTCTACCCGACCGCAACGACGTGGCGGCGACCATCGTACCGATCGAACGCGGCAGCGAGCTCGCCGGCTGGGTCGTCACGGTGTACGACCTCGGCATGGTTCTGCGCACGGCGCTCGCCGGGATCGACACGGGTTTTACGGTGGTTGCCTACGACGGCCGGCGGGAGATCTTCTCTCGATATCCCGACGACCCGCAGACGGCGCCGGAATGGCGCCACACCGTCCAGGTGAGCTACGACCAGTTCAAAGTCGACGTCGTCATCGAGCCGCTGGTGTCGACGGTGGAGCGCTTCCGCTCACCTTTGCCGCGACTCGTCCTTGTCGGCGGTTTGCTGGGCTCCCTGGCGTTGGCGCTCGTCGTGCGCCTCGTGCGGGTTTCCAGCCTGCGTACTTCCGAAGCGAAGATGACCAGGACCCTACAGGCGGAGGTGCAGGCTCGAAGGATGGCCGAGAAGGCGTTGGAGCGAAAGGTCCGAGAGCTGTCTCGCTCCAACCGCGAGTTCGAGCGCTTTGCCTACGCCATCTCGCATGACCTACGGGATCCGCTCAATGCCATCGCGCTGAACATCCAGGTGGTCCTCAGCGACCCTGACGCCGACGTCCAATCGGGCGATCGAGATCGCCTCGAGGTGGCGTCTCGAGGCGTCGTTCGCATCGACGACATGCTCGGTCGGCTGCTGCGATACTCCAGCGTCGGCCGCTCCGGCGACCGTCCGGATCTCGTCGATGTCGGCGAGGTGATCGACGACGCGACGGCCAATCTGCAGGCGCTTGTCGAGGAGCACGATGCCACCATCAAACAGGGCGAATTGCCGCAGGTGATCGCCTACCGTTCGCAGCTAACGAGCCTCTTTCAGAACCTGCTGTCGAACTCGATCAAGCACCGTGGCGCGCAGCGTCCCGAGGTGTCCGTCGACTGTCTCCAGGGCGCGGACGAATGGACGTTCTCGGTCACGGACAACGGCCGTGGCATGGACGAGGACCAGATCGAGCGCGCCTTCGAGCTCTTCTGGCGGCGCGAAGATCACGCCGACGGCGGCAGCGGCATCGGCTTGGCGATCTGCCAGCGCATCGTCGAGCTACACGGCGGTCGAGCGTGGATCGCCTCGATGCCGGGCCAGGGCACGACGTTCTTTTTCACACTGCCGGCAAACCCGGACCTCACGGGCTCCGCAGGCGCCTCCACGTCCTGACAACCCCTCTACGCTCGGAAGACCGGATCGCGCTCCGGCGGTCGAGAGCGGCGACTCCGGCACCGGCGACGGTGTCCGTAAAAAGGGGTTGCATCCGGTAAAAGCGGCGGCATTCGGTAAAAGCTACCGGCCATGGCCCGCCTCGCTGCTCTCCGTGGCAGGGGTAAGGGATTCTCCTGATCCGCCGTCATTGCGGTCGCCTGGGGGTTCTGGTTGTTCGATTTTCCCCGACCGACACTCCACGGGTGTGGCAAATCCCAACGCCTGGCACGCCGGTTGCACTGTTTCTGAGCGCGGCCCTATGTGGCACGTAGATTCGGGCGCCGAGCGTCCGCCAGGGTTAACAGAGGAGGAAAATATGAGTCGAATGAGCGTGGCATTGCGTCGGGCCGGCGTGGCTGTCGGCCTGTTGCTTCTGGTCACATCGGTTGCTTGCAATCATGTCAACCGCGACGAGTTGGTAACCGATCTCGACCAGCTGCGGACGGAGATCTCCGCGGAAGATGCCGCGATCAATGGGCGCATCGATGGTGTCGACGCTCGCATCGACGGCGTGGAGGCCCGCATCGACGATCTGGATCGTCGCCAGGCCGAGACCGCAGAGCGTGTGGAATGGCTGGCTGAGGAGCTCGAGAAGCTCCACACCGAGTTCGGCGTCGTTGTCGAGCGGCTGGAAGGCGCGATCGCCTTCCACGTGCCTGTTCATTTCGAGTTCGACTCGGCCACTATCGACGAAGGCGAGACCGCCGTGCTCGACCGCTTTGCCGGCGTCTACGGCGAGTTCTACGGAAACGATCTGGTGACCGTCGAAGGGTTCACCGACGAAGCCGGCAGCGAAGAGTACAACGAGCAGCTCGGTCGCCGGCGCGCCGAAGAAGTCAGGAGCTACCTGACAGAGGTCGCGGGACTCGAGGAGCAGCGAGTTCGGGCGGTGAGCTACGGAGAGCAGAAGGAACGACTGGTGGCACCCGGGGAGTATGGCCCCAACGCCGGCGAAGTGAACCGGCGTGTCGTAATCGTCATCGATGAGGTTTCGTCGGACGCCACGGTGCCGGTGGACGGCCGACGATGAGGCAACGGCGATGGGTGAGCGAGATGCCCAGGCTGGGCCCCGTCAAGCTCTCCATCGCCGTTGTCGTGGCGACCGGACCTGCGGCGCGCGGCGACAATCCGACCTCGCTGCGCGCCGCCGGTCGCCCCTTTCTTGTGGGTCTCGGTGTCTGACGCCGAAAAGAGCCTGAGCCATGATGGTCGCAGCCGACAGCATGCGGCTCCGCCTCGCGCGCCGATTCGCCCTGGTCGTCGCCCTGGTGGCCGCCACCGTGCTCGTGTTCGTTTACGGGACGGCCGCCGGGGGGGCTTCCATGCTTGAAGGGATGCTCCGCGACGGGGAAAGGCCTCACTGGTATTGGACCCGCATGGAGACCTCCGGCTACGAAGTAACCGCCGTGAGCTACGCCCACAACCACAACCTCGAGTACCAGGTCGTGAGGGGCGAGGACGCCTACCGCGTCCGGCTCGAGCTCGATGTTGCCTCCGGGACGGTGGCGGCGGTGACGATCGTCGACCTCAGCAACGCTGCCGGCGGTCAACGCTAGCGACCCACGCAGTCGGGGATCGCTCGGCCCACTCGGACGGTACCTGCAACCTGCACGGCTCCTCTCCGCGGCCTGAGCGCGGTTTCAGCTCGTTCGTGCCTCCAGGGCGGCGACGAATTCCGCGGGGTTCTCCGGCGTAACCACCACCTTCGATCCGCTGAAATCGAGCACGACCGTGTTGGCGCTGTCGGTCGCATATGCGCGGTAGACGCCGAGCATCTCGTTGCGAAAGCGGCCGATGAAGCCGAACAGCCCCCCGATACCCATGACCCGGATCGAGCCCATCGTGGCGCCGGGGGAAAACTCCGCCGCCGTGAGCTCCGAAAGGTCGAACTTGGTCGACCAGCCCAGCCTGTGCACCAGGAGCTTGCCGTCGACGACGCTGTAGCCGCGAACCATGAACGTCGCGGCGATGACGGCCACGGCGAGCAGCGCCCAGGATGCCGGACGGCCCGCGCGCCAGGCCACGAAGATGACCAGGGCCAGAAACAGACCGGTCACCGTCCACAACTTCGTTCCCCAAGGGGCGCGAAAATGGGTTCCCATGTTTGCTCCTTGATTGACGATCAGGGATAGATTAGTACACCTACGGTGTGCCGCAGGCTCGTCCCTGCTGCCCCGTCGCCGGAATTTCGATTCACTACGTTTCCGCTCGGTGCCGCCACATGAGCAAGACTGACTTCCTCGATCTTCCCGCCGGCTTCCGTGACCCCGAACGAGCCGCGGTCGCGATTCTTCCCGTCCCCTACGACGGCACCAGCACGTGGAAGAAGGGGGCGGATCGGGGCCCGGCCGCGATTCTCGAGGCTTCGGCGCAGTTGGAGCTCTACGACATCGAGACCGCGACGGAGCCGTATCGGCACGGGATCACAACGCTCGGTGAGGTGGGTTCCCAAGGTTCCCCCGAGGAGGTGGCCGACGTGGTGGCAGCGCGCGCCGGCGCCATTCTCGATCGCGGCCAGCTTCCGGTCATCCTTGGAGGAGAGCACTCCGTGAGCATCGGCGCCATCCGGGCCGCAGCGGGCAGGTTCCCGAGGCTCTCGGTACTGCAGATCGACGCCCACGCCGACACCCGTGATGCGTACGACGGCTCCTCACACAATCACGCGTGCGTGATGGCGCGGGCGCGGGAGCTGTGTCCTGTCGTGCAGGTGGGAATTCGCAGCGTCGATACCTCGGAGATCGACCGTCTCGATCGAGAGAGGGTCTTTTGGGCCCACGAGATCAATGACGATGATTCCTGGATGGCGCGTGTCGTCGACCTGTTGACCGAGGAGGTCTACGTTACCGTCGACCTGGATGCCTTCGACCCGTCGCTGATCCCGGCCACGGGCACACCCGAGCCGGACGGTCTTTCATGGCGTCAGGTAAACCGGTTGCTCGCAGAAGTCGCTCGGGCGCGTCGCGTGATCGGGTTCGACGTCGTCGAGTTGCTGCCGCAGCCCGGCGATCACGCCTGCGATTTCCTCGCCGCCAAGCTCGTGTACCGCTTCCTGGCAATGATCTTCGCCTCCGACGGATTCGTAGCCTCGCCCGGAGCCGACGACTGATCGCCCGTCGCTCGGCCGTGATTGCTGGTGACGGCTACCAGTCCATGACGTAGGCGAAGATGAGCGGAGCCACGATGGTCGCGTCGGACTCGATAACGTACGACGGCGTGTCGACGTCCAGCTTTCCCCAGGTGATCTTCTCCGTGGGAACGGCGCCCGAGTAGGAGCCGTAGCTCGTCGTCGAGTCGCTGATCTGGCAGAAGTACCCCCAGTACGGAACCCGACGATTCATGTCCTGGTGGATCAACGGCACGACGCAGATTGGGAAGTCGCCGGCGATGCCGCCGCCAATCTGGAAGAAGCCGACGAGGTGCTCGGCTTCGCTCGGCGCAACGACTCTCTCGTCGACGGATGTGTTCGCGCCGTCGAGCACGGGCAGCTCGGAACACGGTCGTCCCATAGTGGTGCGGGCGTACCAGTCGGCGAGCTCCGCCATGTAGCAGGTGCCCGGAAGCACCGCGTCGATGCTCGGCACCTTTTTCTCGAGGACATTGGCGACGAACACGTTCCCGAGCGTCGAGTCCTCCCATCCCGGCACGAACAGCGGCAGCTCGCGTTCGCTCGCCGCGACCAGCCAGGAGTCGGCGGGATCGATCTGGTAGCTGTCCTCCACGGTTCCTTCGCGAATGAGCTGGTAGAGGAACTCATGCGGCAGTCGGCGCTCGCCGGCCTCCGCCGCGCGGCACCAGAGCTCCCGCATCGGGGCTTCGATGGCGCGGAAAGCCTCGGATTCGGGAATGCAGGTGTCGGTGACCCGGTTGAGGCTGGTGCGCTCGAGGTTCTTTTCGTCTTCGCGGGTGAGGTTTCGCCAGTCGGGGATCCGCCGGTAGTGATCGTGGGCAACGAGGTTGAAGAGATCCTCCTCGAGGTTGGCCCCTGTCGTGGTGATGGCGTGAACCTTGTCCCGGCGGATCATCTCGGCGAGCGACAATCCGAGCTCGGCCGTGCTCATGGCCCCTGCCAGGGTCACCATCATGTGACCGCCGCCATCGACGTGCTGCAGGTAGCCGTCCGCTGCTTCACGCAAGGTGGCGGCGTTGAAATGCCGATAGTGGTGACGGACGAACTCGCGGATGCTCATGAGCCGACACTATCTCCATTGTGAGCGGGAATCATCGCGACCCCGGGGCGAAGACGTTATCCGCCCCCGCCCTTCGGTGGACGCTCTCATCGCAGTCGGTACAATGCGGTTGTTTGCTTCGTCTCGACGGACTCGATCCAGGAGTGGTGTCCATGAAAGCCCCTCGCCTTGCCGCTGTAGTGTGTTCCCTCATCGTCCTGGTCGCGGTGGTTTCGGCCGCTGCGGCGCCCGCTCAACAGAGCGGCGACGCGTACTCGGGGTCGATGACCTGGCGCGAGATCGGGCCGGTCAACATGTCGGGCCGCGTGTCCGACATCGAGGCGCTCGATAGCGATTTCAGCCACGTGGTTTTGGCCTCGGCGTCGGGCGGCGTTTTCAAGTCCGTCAATGCGGGCACCACCTGGGAGCCGATCTTTGCCGACTATGGCGCCGCCTCGATCGGCGACGTGGCGATCTTCCAACCCGACCCCGACATCCTCTGGGTGGGCACGGGCGAGGAGTGCATCCGCAACACGGTGTCGTGGGGTGACGGGCTGTACAAGTCGACGGACGGCGGCGAGAGCTTCACCAAGGTGGGTCTCGAAGACAGTTACACCATCGCTGCCGTCGTTACGCACCCGGTCGACAGGGACACCGTCTGGGCCGCGGCCGGCGGCAACGCCTGGGGATACGGCGGCGACCGGGGAGTTTTCAAGACCACCGATGGCGGCGCCACCTGGCGCAAGCTCACCAACGGGCTCCCCGACAATGAGATCACCGGGGCTTCGGATCTCGTCATCGACCCGAGTAATCCCGACATCCTCTACGCCGGCATGTGGGACCGGCTACGAGAGCCCAATCGACTCAACAGCGGTGGTCCGAACAGCGGCGTGTACAAGAGTACCGACGGCGGAGAGTCCTGGGAACGGCTGACCGACGGTTTGCCCGAGGGCGATATCGGCAAGGTCGGCGTGGCCGTTGCCCGCAGCAATCCCGACGTGGTGATGGCGTTCGTGGAGCACGGTTTTCAGCCCGACGAGCGGCTCGAAGACGGCAGCCCCAACCCCGACTTCGACGACATGTCCAAGCTCGGCACGGGCATCTACCGGTCGGAAGACGGCGGCGAGAGCTGGGAGTTCATCAACCGCTACCAGTCGCGTCCGTTCTACTACTCCCACATTTGGATCAACCCGGCGGACGACCAGATCGTTTACATCGTCGCTTCCCGGTTCTCGATCTCGTACGACGGCGGCCGCACGCTCGAGCAGCAGGGCGACACACGCATCCACGGCGACCATCACGCCCTGTGGGTGGACCCCCAGAAGCCGGATCGCTTCTACATGGGCACCGACGGCGGCGCCGCCCTGACGCACGATCATGGTGCGAGCTACGAGTTCTACGACAACCTGGTGCTGTCGCAGTTCTACGCCCTCACCGCCGACATGCGCGATCCCTATTGGGTGTGGGGCGGGTTGCAGGACAACGGCACGTGGGGCGGGCCCAGCAAGGTGCGCGACCCCAACGGCATCCTCTTCGATCACTGGGTGAAGATCGGCGGCGGCGACGGTTTCCATGCCCAGGCCGACCCCACCGACTGGCGCACGGTGTACTTCGAGTCGCAGCCCAACGCCACCGGCGGCAACCAGCGCCGCGCCGACGTGCTGCTGGGCGAGACCGTCAACATCGGCCCGCGAGAAAACAACATCGTCAACTGGGACGAGTACGTCACCGACGAAATCGTCGCTGCGCAGGAGGAGAAGAACTGGCCGACGCCGTTCCGTTTCAACTGGAGCACGCCGATGGTGCTGTCGCCGCACAACGCCAACACCTTGTTTCTCGGCGGCAACCATCTCTTCATGAGTGTCGATCAGGGGGATTCCTGGCGCATCATCAGCCCTGACCTGACGAAGAACGACCCGGAGAAGACGATTCGGAAGTCGGGCGGCCTGACGGCCGAAGAGGACGCCAGCGGTGGTGCCGAAAACTACGGCACCATCATCACCGTCGCCGAGTCGACCGCCACGCCGGGGCTGATCTGGGTGGGTACGGACGACGGCAACGTCCAGCTGACGCGCAACTTCGGTGCTTCCTGGACCGACGTTACGGCCAACATCGCGGTTCCCGAGAACCTCTGGGTGAGCCGCGTCGAGGCATCGCACGCCGATGAAGCAACCGCCTACGCAACCGTCGACGGGCATCGCTCGGCGAACTTCCAGCCGTGGGTGTTCAAGACCACGGACTACGGGCAGAGTTGGACGCTGATCTCAGCCAACCTGCCGGCTGACGCGCCGGCGCTCGTCGTTCGCGAAGATCCGAACAATTCCAATCTGCTGTTCGTCGGCACCGAGCGCGCCATCTATTACTCGATCGACAGCGGCGACTCCTGGCGCAAGCTCAACAACAACATGCCGACCGTGGCGATCCACGAGATCCTCATTCATCCGCGCGACAACGATCTGATCGTTGCCACGCACGGCCGCGGTGTGTGGATCCTCGACGACATCACACCGCTGCAACAGCTCACGCCCGAAGTGCTTGGTTCCGACGCGCACCTGTTCGAGCAGCGGCCATTCACCCGCTGGGAGCGTATCCAGAAGAGCGACCCGCGCATGGGGTATCAGGTGTTCTCGGGCGACAACTTCGATTCGAGCGCCGTGCCGATCGACTTTTACCTCGGTGCAGACACCGGAGAGGTGATCCTCGAGATCTCCAACCTCGAGGGCGACAAGCACACCGCCATCGTCGAAGGCGTCGCCGGCGTCAACCAATACCGATGGGGCCTGCAGTTCGACGGGCCGCCGCTCAACGAGGCGCAGATCGCCTTCGTCGAGGAGCAACTCGAGACGATGATCGAGGAGTTCGACGCGGCGGAGGCGACGGAAGAAACCGTTCCGCTCGTGGAGCTCGAGGCGCGGCTGGCCGAGTTCCGCGCCGCCGCCGACGACCCCCACCGCATGAAGGCCGTGCGCGGCCTCGCCGGCGTGCGCGTCGGGCCCCAGGGGGCGGCCGGGGGGCGCGCGGGGGCGCGAGGTGGACGCTTCGGCGGCGGCCGGGGTGGCCTCAGCTCCTGGGGTCAGCCCGCCGGCACCGGCCAGTACCTCATCACGATGACGGCCGGGGATATTGCCCAGACGACGACGCTGGTTGTCAGAGAAGACCCGTTGCGTGGCGGGGGCGAAGTGCAGCGCTAAGGTCGATGCGGCCCGCGGCCCACGCACGCTACGTGTGGGCTTTGGAGGTAGACGGGAGGGGCGTGATCTCGATACTGCCCTTCGCGTGAAGTGCGGGTCCTTGAGCGGCTGCGCCGCGTCTGCGGATCGCAGTACACGCGAGAGGACAGCACCGAAAACACGCCCCTCCCTCAGATCTGATGCGCCGGGTCGGACCTGCCACGTCCCGCATCCGCCCGGCCGAGACGACTCCCCGTGCCAACCATGAAACGTTGGCGGCGACTCGACGAGAGAATTCTCCGGCGCCCGTGGGCGGCCGAGCGCGAGTGCATGAAGCAAGGCAGCACCGGAGGAGACACGCCGAACGCGCGGGCACCGGAGAATTCTCCCCCGAGCCGGAAGACGGCAGAGCCGGCTTTCGGGGGATGCCGAGGCCTCGACATTGTCTCGCGGCCTGTTTCTGAGCGGTTACTCCGTACTCATTCGGCCGG
>CAYSHI010000415.1:0-10374 GCA_964430745.1 uncultured Acidobacteriota bacterium
CTTCGTCGACGGCCTCGGTCTCGAGAACATCGGCCTCGCCGTCGACGAGCGTGGTTTCATCGCCGTCGATGACGGTATGCGAACGGTGGTCGAGGGCGTGTACGCCATCGGCGACGTTGTTCCCACGCCGATGCTGGCGCACGTGGCGATGGACGAGGGAGTGGTTGCCGCCGAGCGCATCGCCGGGCAGGAATCGGTGATGCACTACAACGCTATTCCCGCGGTCGTGTACACCCATCCGGAGCTTGCCTCCGTCGGATTGAAGGAGCAGGAGGCGCTGGATCAGGGGCACACGCTCCGGATCGGCCGCTTCCCGTATCGCGGCATTGGTCGCGCACGGGCACGGGACGACGTCGAAGGCTGGGTCAAGATGATCGCCGACGCCGACACCGACAAGCTCCTGGGCGTTCACTGCGTCGGCGCCGAGGCAGGGCACATCATCCACGAGGCCGTGGTGGTGATGGCCTACGGTGGGTATGCCGAGGACATCGCTCTGGCGGTCCATGCTCACCCGACGTTGTCGGAAGCGATGAAGGAGGCGGCGCTCGCGGTCGACGGGCGCGCGCTGCACATCTGAAGGCCGCGCGCCGCACAACCGACGGCCGCCGCGGTGAGGAGCCCGCCATCGAAAACCTCTTCAGCACTCGACTCGTCGGCACGGTGGAGCGCATCGTGTACGAGCAGGAAGGTGGTTCCTGGGCCGTTGTGCGCCTGAGTCTCGAAGACGGCTCGAGTGCCACGGCCGTGGGGCCTCTGGCGCCGGTCTTCGAGGGGGAGGTGCTGCAGATCGAAGGGGGTTGGGTCGATGATCCCCGTTTCGGTCGTCAGTTCCGGGCCGAAACGGCGGTTGCCGTGCGCCCCGCCGACGCCGCGGCGATCGAGCGCTATCTGGCATCGGGGGTGGTGCCCGGCATCGGCGAGGAGATCGCCTCCCGTATCGTCGAGCGCTTCGGGGATCGCACCCTCGACGTTTTCGACGAGTCGCCGGAGGAGTTGCTCCAGGTACGCGGCATCGGCAAGGTACGCCTGGCGAAGATCAAGGAGTGCTGGGTCGAGCAGGCGGCGGAACGGGAGACGCGGATCTTTCTGCAAGGGCTCGGGCTGGGGCCGTTTCTGACAGACAAGATCTTGCGGGCATGGGGCGCCGAGACGCGTCACCGCGTGCGCGAAAATCCGTACGCGCTGGCGGTGGCTCCGGAGATCGCCGGGATCGGCTTTCGTCGCGCCGACCAGATCGCCCGGCAGCTACCCGGCTGGGCGGCGGACGACGACGCCCGCGCCCGGGCCGGTGTCGAGCATGTCGTCGTCGAACAGGCCGGCGACGGGCATTGTTTCGTCCCCTACGAGCGCCTCGTCCGCCGGGCGCGCGATCTGCTCGGACTTCCGGACGATGACGGAGTGCGGCGGGCAATCGCGGCACTGCTGGCGGACGGCGCCCTCGTCTCCGAGACGCTCGCGGACGAGGAGATCGCGGCCCTCAGCCCGTCGGGCTCGAGCGAGGTGGAGAGCGACTCCACCAGCGAAGACACCCACATGGCCATCTACGACGTCGCCTTTCGCGATGCGGAGAGGCGTGTCGCTCGTCGCCTTCTGACGAT
The DNA here is from genome assembly GCA_964430745.1 of uncultured Acidobacteriota bacterium. Classification (GTDB taxonomy): domain Bacteria; phylum Acidobacteriota; class UBA890; order UBA890; family UBA890; genus CBDCGW01. Next base: position 1,599 of record CAYSHI010000415.1, read on the forward strand.
CGCGGCGACACCCGCCGCCGAAGGCAAGCCCGGCACCATGTCCGGCGACCGGGCGGTCAAGGCGGCGGCATGGGTGGAGGCGCAGCTCGGCATGGAGCTGGGCGCGGATCAGCGCGAAGCGCTTCGGGTAGCGCTGTCTCACAAGGTCCTGCTCGTCACCGGCGGGCCGGGGACCGGCAAGACGACGCTCATCGACTCCATCGTGCGTTGCGGCCTTGTCGTGGGGGCGCGCATCAATCTGGCGGCGCCCACGGGACGGGCCGCCAAGCGGCTTTCCGAGGCCACGGGGCACGCCAGCCTGACGCTGCACCGGCTGCTGGAGTATCGGCCCCGCGACGGGCGCTTCGGACGCGACGGCAACAACCCCCTCCATGCCGATGTGGTGATCGTCGATGAGGCTTCGATGATCGACCTCTTCCTGATGGATGCTCTGGTGGCGGCGGTGCCGCCGCCCGCGGTGCTGGTGCTGGTCGGCGATGCGGACCAGCTACCGCCGGTAGGTCCGGGCGCCGTGCTCCGCGACCTCCTGGCATCGGAGGTGTTGCCGACGGCCCGGCTGGAAGAGATCTATCGTCAGGCGCAGCGCAGTCTCATCGTCCGCAATGCCCATCGGGTGAACCGGGGGCAAATGCCCGAGGGCCTCGACGGGGCCGCCGCGTGGGAAGACGACGCGCCGCTCGATTTCTACTTCATTGACGAGCCGGATGCCGATCGCGCCCGGCAGATCGCGCTGACCCTGACAGCGGAGAGGATTCCGGCGAGGTTCGGCTTGGACGCGCGACGTGACGTGCAGGTCGTGGCGCCGATGCATCGGGGCAAGGCGGGCGTCTCGCGCCTCAATCATGCCCTGCAGGAACGTCTCAACCCGGGCAGCGGCGGCCGCGTGGTCGGCGACTACGAGTTGCGCGTGGGGGATCGCGTCATCCAACAGCGCAACGACTACGACCGCGAGGTGTTCAACGGCGATGTCGGTCGTATCGTCGTGAGCGACGCTGACGGTGACCTCATCGTGGAGTTCGACGGTCGGAAGGTCGAATACGACGCCGAATCGGCCCGCCACCTGTCGCTCGCCTACGCGATATCGGTTCACAAGAGCCAGGGGAGCGAATACCCGGCGGTGGTTGTCCTTCTGCTCCCCGAGCATTATCCGATGCTGCAGCGTAACCTCCTGTACACGGCATTGACGCGGGCCAAGAAACTGGCCGTTTTGGTCGGCAGTCGCCGCGCCGTCGGTCGGGCCGTCGCCAATGCGGCGCCCTTGCGCCGTTGTACGCGACTGGCCCATCGGCTGGCGAACCGTCCCCCTCTACCCTCGAGCATGTGATGAGCAACGAACTGGAAATCGGTTTCCTGACAGTCGGGGCATTCGCCGAGAACTCATACATCGTCGGCTGTACGTCGACCGGCAGCGGCGTGCTTATCGACCCGGGCGGCGAGGTGCCCTCGTTGCTCGAATCCGCGAATGACATGGGGCTTCGGATCGAGGCCATCTGGCTCACGCATGCGCACCTCGACCACGTTCTCGGGCTTCACGAGGCGGTGGCGGCCACCGGAGCACCGATCTTCCTGCACCCCGACGACCGCCGGCTCTATGACGCCGTTCCGGAGCAGGGCACGGCGTTCGGGTTCCCCGTCGATCCCCTTCCCGAGCCGGACGGCACGTTCGAGTCCGGAGAGAAGCGGCAGCTCGGCGAGCATGCGGTCGAGGTGCTGCACGTGCCGGGCCACAGCCCCGGACACGTCGCCTTCTGGTTTCCGGAGTCGCGCGCCGTCATCGCCGGCGACGTCCTCTTCGCCGGCTCGATCGGGCGCACCGATCTGCCCGGTGGCTCCTACGAAACCTTGATGCGCACGATCCGCGAGGTGCTCATCCCGTTGGGCGACGACGTCCGCGTATTCCCCGGGCACGGGCCTCCGACGACGGTTGAGGCGGAGAGGACTTCAAACCCGTTCGTCCTCGGCGAGTATTAGGAGAGGCGTCGCCGGAGAGCGGTGATCGCGGCGTTGCGCTTGCTCGTTCGACTCCGGCGTACGGGTGTACGCCTGCGTCGCCCTCAGCTTCGCGCGCCTTGCGCTCCCCGCTCTCCGGCAACGCTGGGGGGTTGGGGGGATCGGCGTTGCCGGAGGGCGGCGATCGCCGCGTTGCGCTTGCTCGTTCGACTCCGGCGTACGGGTGTACGCCTGCGTCTTCCTGCGCTCCGCGCGCCTTGCGCTCGGCGTTGCCGGAGGGCGGCGATCGCCGCGTTGCGCTTGCTCGTTCGACTCCGGCGTACGGGTGTACGCCTGCGTCTCTCTGTGCTGCGCGCGCCTTGCGCTCCCCGCCCTCCGGCAACGCCGGGAGTGACTTGCTTTGGCGGGACGCGAAGGCTCACATCGTGCCGCGGTGGAGCGGGTCAGGGTTTGGTGGTTCCCTCGGTGGCTTCGAGGTGGCGTTCGGCGTCGATGGCGGCGCGGCATCCGGCGGCGGCGGCGGTGACGGCCTGGCGGTAGTGATGGTCGTGCACATCGCCGGCGACGAAGACGCCCTCGACAGGTGTCAGGGGGAAGTGATGTCCGTCGGGCGTGACGTAACCCTGATCGTCGAGGCCGATGGGGGACTCTTGCAGGATCTCGGTGTTGGGATCGTGGCCGATGGCGACAAAACAGCCGTGCACCGCGAGCTCACGCTCTTCGTTGCTCTTGTTGTCGACGATCCGGAGTCCCTGCAGCCCTTCCTTCGAGTCGCCTAGAAAGGCCACCACTTCGGTGTTCCACAGGACCTCGATCTTCTCGTGGGCCAGCACGCGATCCTGCATGATCTTGCTGGCGCGCAGCTCGTCGCGCCGGTGCAGGACGTAGACCTTGCTGGCGAAGCGTGTGAGGAAAAGCGCCTCCTCCATGGCGGTGTCGCCGCCGCCCACGACGGCGATCTCCTGGTCGCGAAAGAACGCTCCGTCGCAGGTCGCGCAGGTCGAGACACCGTAGCCGCGCAGCTCCAATTCGTTGGGCAGGCCGAGCTGCTTGGGTGATGCGCCGGTGGCGATGATGAGGGTGCGGCAGGTATGAACGTCACCGTTGCCGAGCGTTACCTTGAGCGGCGTGGCGGTGAAGTCGAGCTCGGTCGCGTTCTGGTAGGGGACGAACTCCGCGCCGAAGCGCTCCGCCTGGGCCTTCATGCGGTCGATGAGCTCGGGGCCCATGACCCCATCGGGAAAGCCCGGAAAGTTCTCCACGTCCGTGGTGGTGTAGAGCTGACCACCAAAGTCGAGTCCTTCGATGACCAGCGGGGCGAGGCCGGCGCGGCCCGTGTAGATGGCGGCGGTGAGGCCGGCGCAGCCGGAGCCCAAGATGATGACGTCGCGAGGGTCCTGCAAGATCCTGCTCCTGGTGTCGGTTATTTGCGGGGCGTCGAGAGGCTCTTCGGGATGGCGTAGATCCAGCTGGACCGCGGCGGCGTTGTCGGCGCCTTCGAAGCGCAGACCGCCACCCTCCAGACGGATTGTACCTTCACAGTGCGGGCAGGAGAACTCGCCGCTGCTTTCGAGCAGAGGAACGCGGTCTCCGAGCGCGAGCTGCGCCTCGGCACCGCCGGCGGCGGGCTGATCCGCGGGGGGGGCTCCGTGCCGTTGGACCCGAGAGTCCGGGGAGTTCGATGCATTGCTTTCAGTTTGTCCTGCGACGTCGACTCTCGCCGAACGGCGTCACCCTATTTGCGACGTGGGACACTAGAATCGGCAGCGACCCTACAGATGGAGGAGAGTCCGTTGCAACCGAAGCCTGTGGCCGTGGTGACGGGAGGAGCCGTACGTGTGGGCCGCGCGATCAGCCGGGCGCTCGGCGTTGCCGGGTATCGGCTCGTGGTCAACTACCACTCGTCGGACGCGGCGGCCGAGGAATTGCTGGCAGCCCTGCGTGACGATGGCACCGAGGCCGTTGCCGTGCGGGCCGACGTCAGCGACCGTGCCGACGTCGAGCGCCTGATGGACGCCACGATGGAGAGTTACGGCCGCCTCGACGTGCTGGTCAACAACGCGGCTGTTTTCGACGAGAGGCTGTTCCTCGAGATCGACGAGGATCTCTGGCGCCGAACGCTGGACGTCAACCTCAACGGCCCGTTCTACGTTGCTCAGTCGGCGGCACGCATCATGTCGGAGGCCGGCGCGGGGCGCATCATCAATATCTGCGGCACGGCGGGCGTCTCGCCGATCGGCGACTACGCCCCGTACTGCGCCGCGAAGGCGGGTCTCGACATGCTCACCCGTTGCATGGCGCAGGCGCTTGCCCCCGACATCCAGGTCAACGGCGTCGCCCCCGGCACGGTGCTGTTCCCGGAAGGAACCTCAGAGGAGCATCGCAGAGAGGTCGTCGCCCGGATCCCCGGTGGGGCGATCGGCCGCCCCGAAGACATTGCCGACGCGGTTTGCTTCGTCGCCGCGGCGCCCGACTACCTCACCGGCGCGATCATTACCGTCGACGGCGGCACCAGCTTGCGGCATATCTGATGCACGGCTGGGACCAGTTGCCCTTTCTCATCGCCCACCGCGGCTTCTCGTCGCAGGCGCCGGAAAACACTCTCGCGGCCTTCGAGCGGGCGCTCGAGGCCGGCGCTGAGGTGCTCGAATGCGACGTGCAAATGTCGAGCGATGGCGTTCCCATCGTCATGCACGATCCCACGGTCGATCGCACGACCAACGGGCGCGGGGCGGTTCGTGATCTCACCTGGAAGCAAATCAGTGACCTCGACGCCGGTTATCCGTCGCGCTTCGGCGCTGCGTATACCGGTCAGCGCGTCCCCCGTCTCGAGGAGCTCTTCGAGCTCGCCCGGGGACGGGCTTCGGTCTTCGTCGAGATCAAACCCGAGGCCCTCGCGGATGCCGACGGCGGCATCGAGGCGAGCGTCGTCGAAGCGGCGCGGCACACCGACATGATGGACGCGGTGGGCGTGCTCTCGTTTGCCCCTCGAGCGCTGCAGCGCGTGCGCCGAGAGGCCGCCGGCTTTCCGCGCGGATTGGTTTTCCGCTGGTGGCGCCAGCGTCGCCTGCTGGAGGAAGCGCTCGAGGCCGAGGCCGACTACCTCGTCGCCTATGCGCCGCGTCTTTTTGCCGACCCGACGATTGTCCCCCGCGCGCACGCGGCAGGGGTTCGCGTCGGCGCCTACGTGGCGGACACCGAGGAGCATCTCGGTGGCCTGTTGCACCACGGCGTCGACGGCATCGCCACCAATCGCGTCGGCGATCTGCTTCCCGTGTTTCGGCGGGCGACCGGCCGTTGAGCACGCCGCCGCTTCGTGTGGCGATCACCGGCGCAGCCGGCTACCTCGGCATGGAGCTCGCGCGTCGGTGTGTGGACGACGGCGTCGAGGTCTGGGGAATGGACCTGCGCCGGCCCGGCGGGCGCTGGCCGGCGGCGGCAGGCTTCGCCCGCGGGGACGTCACCGATTCGGCTCTGGCTTCACGGCTTGTCGCATTCCGCCCCGATGTCATGGTGCATCTCGCCTGGGTCTTCGACCCCACCCACGATCTCGATCGGGAAGCCCACGTCGATGTCGAGGGCACTCGCAACGCTTTCGAGGCAGCCGCCGCCGCGGGCGTGCGTCGTATCGTGTATCCGAGCAGCACGACGTCGTACGGGATCGATCCTGGGCGCGCCCGGGCATTGCGCGAGGACGACCCTGCGGTGCCCAACCCCGGGTATCCCTACGGCCGCTTCAAGGCGGAAGTCGAGCGATGGCTGCCCGGCTTTCGCGCTGCCCATCCCGACATCGAGGTGGTGGTGGCACGGGCCTGCGTGGTGCTCGGGCGGCACACCCGAAACATCGTGACGCACGTCACCGAGTGGCCGGTGATGTTTCGGGTCGCCGGCGCCAACCCGCCGCTCCAGTTCCTCCACGAGGCCGACGCCGTCGATCTGATGTGGTGGATGATCACGGACGCTCCCGCGACCACATTCAACGCGGCCGGGGCCGGCGTCGTCTCCTACAAGGAGATATGTCGCATGGCGGGCAGGCCGTGCCTGGCGCTCCCTGCGGCGGTGCTCTATCCGTTGGTTTCGTTGGGCTGGCGCCTGCGCCTACTTCGCTTCCCGCCCGGCTTTCTCGACTACGTGCGGTATCCGTGGCTGGCCGATACCGCTCTGATGACGGATGAGCTCGGCTTCCGGCCACGGTTCAGCACGCGGGACGCGATGTCCGACTACCTCAGCGATAGAACGACAGGCCGACAACCACCGAGTGCGCGTTGATGCCGGGATTGAACTCCCCGGTCGAAGCGTTCGATATGTGGTGGAAGCGGTAGCCGAGGTACACGGCGCTCTTGTCGGTAATCGTGATGTCGACGCCAAAGTCGGTCATCAGGCTGAAGTTGTGCCTCGTTACGTATTGCGGAACGGCGCGCGAAGCGTAGAGGATGCCGACGCCGACCTTCCAGATCGGGAGCACCCGTCCGGACCCGGCGAAGTGGTGCTCGTACAGCAGATTGGCGCCGATAGCCCAGGTGGTGCGCCCGGATTCGAGGAAGCCCATGACGGGGACGACCTCGATTCCCAGTCCGGGGTGGCCGCGAACGAAGCCACCGCCCCTGGCCTCCCATAGGCGGCTCCAGCGTATTCCCGCCGTCGCGATGTCGATGTTGACCGCCGAGCCGTACAGCTCGTGATTGAACCCATAGCCGGAGAAGGCGTTCCACTGGCTGCCGCCCTCGGGGCCCACGGGCACGGACGAAGAAGAGGGCGCGCTTCCCTGAGCAGCCTCCGTGGCCGGCTCCGCCGTCTGCGCTCGCACCGTGGCGGGGAACACCAGCGAGGCGCCGGCCAACACCAGCGCGATGCCGATGAGCACGAGCAGGGCGGCGCGGTTCGGAGCCGGTGTCGGTACCATGGATTCCCCGTGGCTCAGCGGAACCAGGACACGCCGAAAAGCACCAGATGCGAGTTGATACCCGGGTTGGTTTCGGTGGCGCCTTTGTTCGACAGGTGATGAAAACGGTACTCGCCGCCGAGTGACCAGGCCGGTGCGATCATGTAGGCGAGCCCGATGCCGCCCTGCGGCGAGAAGTTGTGCTTCGTCTCTCCCGGCGGCACTTCCTCGTCGGTGAAGATCACACCGGCGCCGGCGAACAGGCTTGGTCGCCAGTTTCCCGCGACCCAGGTGTAACGAATCAACAGGTTGACGCCGCCGCCGGCGGCACTCGGTTGCTGGTCGATGGCGATACCGACGCCTTCCACGACGATGGCGAAATTGCCGCGCATGCGGCCGCTGCCGGTGGCGCCGAAATGAAACCCGAGCCTGCCGAGAACCTGGGCGAACCCGGTGGATGTCCGCGGCGGGTCGTAGACAGTACCGGTCGCGTAGCCACCGAGAACGCCGATCTCGAGAGTGCCGAGGCTCCAGGCCTGCGGAGCCGCCGCCGTCGAAGCGCTCTCCTGTGCCGGTCCCGGGTGAACGCTCACCGGAGCGTCCGCCGACAGGCCCCGCGTGCGCGGTGACGCATCCTGTGCGGGAAGTGCTCCACCGGGCATTGCCGGCAGCGCAAGCGCCGTCATCAACACAAGGGAAAGCATGGACCTGTCCTCCGGATGGGCGAAGGCCACCGCACGGCTATACTCTGCACATGGAATCTTTCGGCACCGAGCATCCGCGTCGGGGCGAAGCGACTGCCGAGCCGATAGCCGCCGAGATTACGTCAGATCCTAGCCCATTGCCCGGCGGGTCGGCGTTTGCCCACGTCGAGTTGCCGATTCCGCGCGACCGGCTGCTGCATCTCGGCGTCGCCTGCACGCTGCTGTTTTTCGGGCTCAGTGCGACGCTTTCGCACGCTGTCGCCGGGTCCGGAGGGCCACCGCTTCTGCGGGCGATGGCCTGGATACCCGTGGCCTACGGCAGCGGCGCGGCGCTCACCAGCTTCGTGCTCGCCCTGCGACGACGACCAAGCCGGTGGGCGTACCGTGTGCACGCGGTGGCGATGGCCGCGGGGTGGGGCGTCGGGCTCACCGGCGCGCTGTTGCATGCCGCGGCGGTTGGTCGCCAGGGGGGTGGCGTGGCGGCGCTTTTCGGGCACGCGACGATGGCACCTCTCGCGTTCGTCGGCGCCGCCATGGTCGGTTGGATCGCCGCCTGGAGCGACGAGACGCTCGGCGTCGGTCGGGTACCCGACGCGATCGCCCGAGGGGTCGCGCCGCCGGTTCCGGGGCGTCGTGGCCTGTTGCTGCTCACCGCCGGCGGTTTCGCCGCCCTGCTCGTGACCACGCTCGTCGACCACGGTGTGAACGACTGGAGCTGGACGCAGGCCGTCGCCGTGACGGCCGCCGCCTCGAGCTTGATCGTTGTTGTCGCCATGGTCCCGGGACGCGGCGGGGAGCGCATCAAGATCGGCTACGTCACGATCATGCTCGCCGATGTGCTGGTGGGTTTCGCCGGGTTGGCGCTGCATCTTTCGGCGAACATGGAGGGGCCGCCGGAGGAGCTCATCGGCCGCATGGTCCTGCAGGCGCCGCTGATGGCGCCGCTGCTGTTCGGCCTTCTGGGGATGCTGGGACTACTCTCCGTCGCCGAACCCGCGGTTGACCCCATCGCCCTCGAGGCTGCCTGGCCCCCGCGGCGCAGGCGATTGCGGAGCTCACTCTAGCGTGCCGCGCCTGGCGCCGCGTCTGAGGTTCACGGGAGGGGCGAGATCACGATACTGCCCTTCGCGTGAAGTGCGGTCATTTGAGCGGCTTCGCCGCGCTTGCGGATCGCAAACACACGCGAGAGGACAGCATCGAGATCACGCCCCTCCCTCAGATCTGATGCGCCGGGTTGGAC
>CAYSHI010000416.1:0-3163 GCA_964430745.1 uncultured Acidobacteriota bacterium
TTCCATGGTTGGCACGGGGAGTCGTCTTGGCCGGGCGGCGGCGGGACGTGGCAGGTCCGACGTGGCAACCGGGGATCTGAGGGAGGGGCGTGATCTCGATGCTGTCCTCTCGCGTGTGTTTGCGATCCGCAGACGCGGCGAAGCCGCTCAAGAACCCGCACTTCACGCGAAGGGCAGCATCGAGATCACGCCCCTCCCGTGAACCTCAGACGCGGCGACAACCGCTCGAATACCCGCACTTCACGCGAAGGGCAGTATCGAGATCTCGTCCCTCCCGTCTACCTCCAACGCCCACACCTACCGGACGCCGCGGCCGTAGCACCGCTGCTAGCGGAGCAAAGGCTCGCGAGAGAGCTTCTCGGCCGCGTTATCGAGGAGCTCGTCGAGGTCGTCACGCGGAAGCCATCGACCACGCAGTACGACACCCTCGATGTCGCGTGTGTTGACGATGTCGTCCAGGGGATTGCTGCCCAGTAGCACCAGGTTCGCCCGCTTGCCGACGTCGACCACGCCGAAGTCCACCCCACCGCCCACGGTCGATTCGAAGCGTATGGCGCCCTCGTCGACGGTGGCGTACTCGGTGCGGCCGCCGCCGCCCCAGCTCAGAAAGGCCGCCGGGGCGCTGGTGGCGGCCGTGAGCGCGGCAAACGGCGTCAGTCCAGCCGCAACCATCGCTTCCAACTCGCGATGCACGCCGAATCCGTACAGCATCATCGCCTCGGGAGCTCCCGAGCCGACCAGCAGGTTCGCCTGCGCGCGATGCAAGTCACGAACCAGCCGGTCGCGTAGTTCCACGAACCGACGGCGCAGGTCCGCATCCGGGGGGTTCGTCCAGAACCGCTCGCCGGCGGACAGCAGGTCGGCACGCACGCTCGCGGATACGAAACGGTGCTCGGGGCTTTGGTCGATCTCGGCCGGCGAACGCCGGCGGCCGAACGTCGTCGCGTAGTACGCCAGCGTCGGCGCATTCCAGATTTCGGCCTCCACGGTTGCGCGCACCAGATCATCGATGCGGCCATCGTCGAGATCCTCGAGCAGCGCCCAGTTTTCGGGCTTCCAGAGGCCCGGGCCCGACAGCACCGCGTCTACCTGCTCGTCCTCCGCCAGCGCCTCCAGATAGCCATCGAGGTGGGTGATCTGCTGGCCGGTCTCGAACGCACGCAGCAGCCCCACGCCGGCGGGGATACTGCCGATCAAGGGCAGGCGCGAACCGCGCGCGGTCAATACGATGCCCTGGTAGATGTCGGGCGAGAGGGCGAACCCGAGAGCCGCGAAATCGTACCCGTCGTTCTTGTACTCCCTGACGGCCGCGGCGGCCTCGAACGGCGTGGTGACCACCCGTGTACCCGGCGCCTCGCCCAGCGCATCGGATGTGAGCCGCGGGGTTGCAACATACACGGTCGGCGCGACGACATCATCAGCCGCGATGCGCTCCCGAAGATCCAGCAGGAACCGGCTACCGGCGGGGGCGCGCCAGGCGGTAACCCCGTTGGCGACCATGACCACGAGCTCTTCATCGACGAGCCGTCCGGCGATCCGCCGATCCGCCAGAAGCTCCGCGTGAACGTCGGCAAGCCCGGGAATCAGGTACCGGCCCCGGGCGTCGATCTCACGCGTCCCGCGAGGCAACGACGCCTCGTCCTCCGGGTCGATCGCGAGGATGCGGTCGCCCTGCACGACCACCGTGTAGCGGCTGAGGACCCGCTCGGTATCCATGGGAATGACATTGACGCCGACGAAAGCGAAGGTCCCCACGTCCTGGGCCGACGTCACCCCGCCGCCTAGCAACAGGCACGAAATCGCTGCGAGGGCGCTTCGGCGTAACAAGCCGGCGGGCGTGTAGATCATGCGGGGTTTCCGGATGGGCACGGGGGCGGGGTGAACGGTCCGTCTCCGGCAATTCTAGCCGAAAGCCCGGCCTCATCCGCCAGCGGATCAGGGGCCGAGCCGGTGTATCCTACCGAAACCGACCGCGCACCGCGCACTCACAGCGTCGGGTGACGCACTTTTGGGCAACGCCACCACCTCGTGCAGGCGAACGTGACCTTCGAAATCGGATTCATGCTGACGCTCATCTTCGTGGCGTTGGTGCTCTTCGTGCTCGAGGTCTTCCCCATCGAGGTCACGGCGATGTTGCTGCTCGCGGTGCTGTTGTTTACGGGCATCATCACCGTCGATGAAACCGTCGACGGGTTGAGCAACAAGGCGGTGGTCACCGTCGGCGCCATGCTGGTGCTGGGGCACGCGCTCGTGAAGACCGGCATCCTTGCCGCCGCCGCCGACCACATTGCCTCCCTCACGGGTTCTCGCCCATGGCTGGCGATGACGCTCGTGCTGGCCTCGGCAAGCCTCCTTTCGGGCTTTCTCAACAACACGGCGGTCGTAGCCATCTTCATTCCGCTGATGGTCGATCTTTCGCGGCGGTTCCATATCAGCCCGTCGAAGGTCATGCTGCCGCTCTCGTACGCCTGCATCGCCGGCGGCACACTCACCGTCATCGGCACCTCCACAAACCTCCTGGTCAGCGCCATCGCGGAGGGGTACGGCCTCGCACCGATCGGTATGTTCGAGCTTTTCCCGGTCGGCCTGGTGCTCATGGTGGTCGGTCTGGCGTACGTTCTCGTCGCCGCTCCCTATCTGTTACCCACCCGATCGACCCCACAAGCTCTGACACGTCAGTACGACATGCGCCATTACCTCACCGAAGTCCAGGTGAGTGATTCCTCGGTGCTCATCGGCGAGACTATCGAGGAAGGCGCCTTGAATCGCGACTACGACGTCACGGTCATCGCGGTCCACCGCGGCGTTGATCATGTCACCGAGAACCTGCGCCATCTGCGCATTCTCGCCGACGACGTGCTCGTCGTGCGCGGATCGGCCGAGAACCTCATGCGGCTCAGTAGCGCCAAAGGTCTTGCTCCCCTCTCCGAGGTGCACCTTTCCGACGCGGCGATTTCCGAGGAGGGTCAGTTTCTCATCGAGGCGATCGTTCCCCGCAACAGCTCGTTGGTCGGGCGAACCCTCGAAGAGATCGACTTTCGTCAGCGCGTCGGAGCCTTCGTCCTCGCCATCCGACGCGAAGGAGCGATCCTGCACGACAAGATCGCCAGCACGAGGCTGCAATTCGCTGACGACCTGCTGCTGGTCGTTCCCGAAGAGCGCA
>CAYSHI010000417.1:0-27798 GCA_964430745.1 uncultured Acidobacteriota bacterium
TGGCGGTGCGCAGGTGCACGCCGGCGGCGGCTGCACTGCCCTCGACGAGACACAGCGCCCCGCAGGCGTGTTCCTTGGCGCCCTGTACCACCGGGGCGTCGAAAACATCAGCGATTTCGCGCAACTCGTCGCAGGCAACACGCGCGGTGTCGAGGTCTCCGTCCTCGAGGGCGATCTCTACCTGAGCGGGCAACAACCTGGCTCGAGCGAGGCGGTCGGAGCCCGTGTTCTCGAGCGCGCGCCGGATGGCACCCGCGGCGCCCTCCACGTCGCCTTCGACGAGCTTCAGCATCGATGCCCCGGGTTGCGGATCGCGTCCGAGTTGGCGGGCACTGCGGAAGGCGGCGTGGGCGCCGTCGAAATCGCCTCGGCGTAGGCGAACCTCCCCCAACTCGTGGAATGCGACCCGCACCACGCTGGGTGCAAAGGTCTCGAGCTCATCACACGCTCGGCGCGCTTCCTGCTCCGCGTCGGCCCAGTTTCCGTGCAGGCGCATGACCTCTGCGCGGACGACCCGGCAGATTCCGGGAAAGCCGGAGATCGACTGCCGATCGCACCAGTTCTTGGCGGCCGCCGTCCACTCGCCGGCGCGGCGATAGTCCGCCATCGAGCGGCAGGCGGAGATGGCGTTGCAGTAAATGACGGCGGTGGCGACCGGGCTGAGCTCGCCACTGATGGCGGCAACGGCGGCCTCGTCGATCAGATCCATGCCTTCCCGCGTGCGGCCGCCGTGCACCAGAGCAGTGCCCTGGTAGTGGATGGCCATAGCCTGAAGGTCCCGGTCGGCGAGCTCGTTGCCGATCTCCAGCATGCGGTCGGCATCGGCAGCCGCCTCGGCATGGCGCCCTTCTGAGTTGGCCTGCTGGATCAGTGATCTCAGCAACCAGCCGTGCACCGACGAGAGAGGCTGGCCCTCCAGCAACCTCTCGGCGCGGCGCAGCCATCCGCTGACGAGCGCCGGCTGCAGCTTGCGGCCGTTGTGATCGGCCATGCGCAAGGCCATCTCCGCAGCCCGTGTCTCGTTCCCACTCCGCTCCATGTAGGCGGAGAAGGCTCCCTGGTCGGCCTCGATGCTCCGGTCCAGCCTGCCGACCCACCATGCCGCCTCGCCGAGAAGAGCAAGGTCGTCCGCGTCGAGCGTATCCGCCAACGGGTCGAGAAGGTCGAAGGCATCCTGCCAGGCATGTCGCGCAACACATTGCCGCGCCCGCTCGCCGGCATCGCCCGCCCCGACACTGATCGCGAACTTGCCGCTCGTACGCGCGGCCAGAATCGACTCGATCTCACGACGAACCTCGCGGATGCTGGCGAGACGCTCCGAAACCCTCTTGTCGAGCGAACGACAGAGCAGGCGCTCCAACGCCTTCGGCGTATCGGCCGGCAGCAGGTCGCAGCGCGGCTGCTGCTCGATGATGGCGGCGAGCGTGTCGGCTACGGTTTCCCGATCGAAAGCCTTGTGCCCGGTGAGCATCTCGTACATCAGACAACCGAACGCCCAGACGTCGGTGCGCTGGTCGAGCGGCTGGCCGCGGACCTGCTCGGGACTCATGTAGGGGACCGTCCCGAGGAGGACTCCCGCCGCGGTGAGGTCGGGCTGGTGGCCCGCCACATCACCGAGCGGAAGCGGCTTGGCGATGCCGAAGTCCAGCACTTTTACGTCCCCGCGGGCCGTCAGCATCACGTTCGACGGCTTCAGGTCGCGATGAACGACCCCCTTCTCGTGAGCCGCCTCGAGCCCACGGGCAATTCCGAGTCCGATGTGCAACGCCTCGTCGAGATCGAGCGCTCCGTCCTCGAGGCGGTCGCAGAGGTTCGACCCGTCGACGAGCTCGAGAACCAGCACGGGGCGGCCGTCGACCTCTTCGCGGCCGTAGATCGCCGCGATATTCGGATGATTCAGCGATGCCAGCACGGTCGCCTCCCGGTCGAACCGGGCCAGCATCTTGGGGTCGCCGTACGCGTCCTCGCCGAGGATCTTCAACGCCACCTCACGTTCCAGTTGGGCGTCGAATGCTCGGTAGACCTCGCCCATTCCGCCGGCCCCGAGCGTTGCGGTGACGCGGAAATGGCTGACGTCGCGATTGATCATCGGTTCGGCCCCCTCGGCCAGGGTCAGGTCGTCGGCGCGGTGGGCGAGAAGCTCGAAGTAGCCCTCCGACTCGGACGCGGCCTCCAGCAAAGACTCCACTTCCCGGCGCATCTCGGAATCCTCAGCGCAACGATCCGCCGCAAGCGCCAGGCGTCTCGGGGCGGGGACACGAAGGCAGTCTGCCAATACCCTTCGTACGGCTTGCCAGCGTTGTTCGCTCATATTCATTGTCTGCCGTCCCGTGGTCACGTTTCTTGCCCTTCGGCGCGCCGTTTTCGGCCGCCTCACCCGTTCTTTGTGGATGAGTACAGCGAAAGCCCTCGGGAAGGCTCATGGAAAACGACGAAAGCTCGCGGCCGTTCATCGAGAGTCCGTGAGACGGCCCGGTCCGGCCATCGGAGCCGGTTCGCGCGAAGAGAAGTGCTACGCGCCTCGATCGCGTACCATTGAGGGGTCAGCGGAACGGGAAGCCACGCCGTGGAACCCGAATCGATGTCAGAAACACCGCACGTGGGAAGGAACCGAAGATGAGCGACGGGCACGACCGCAGCATCAAGATCATCGCCAACGGACCGTTGCGTGTCACTGGCGCGCCCCTGTATTGCACGAGACCCGCCCGCAACAAGGCAGATCGGCCGGTGGGCTGGGATCGTGGAGCGAATCTGGAAACGCCCGAGGCATATTCTCTGTGTCGTTGCGGCGCCTCCGCCAACAAGCCGTTCTGCGACGGTTCTCACAAGAGCGTCGATTTCGACGATGCGGAAACGGCGGATCGCGCACCCACGGCCGAGCGGCGAAAAAAGTTCCCCGGATCCGAGGTCGTATTGACCGACGACGAGACGCTGTGTTGCCACGCGGGCTTCTGCGTCCGTGACCATGCAAAGGCCTGGACCCTCGTCGAGAACGCCAGCGATCCGGAGACCCGCGACTGCCTGATCGCCATGATCGAGAACTGCCCGACCGGTCGTCTCGAGTACTACGAGCCGCCCGACGAGACGCCGATCGAGCGCGCGCTGCATCCGGAAATCGGGGTCGTCAAGAACGGCCCCTTGTGGGCGCGAGGCTACATCCCCGTGGAAGGTTCCGATGGCGAAACATACGAGGTTCGAAACCGCGTGACGCTATGCCGCTGCGGCGCGTCGAAGAACAAGCCCTTCTGCGACGGCGCTCACCTCGACATCCACTTCGACGCCGACTGACCCTCCGCCCACGACGATCGGTGTAAACCGGCAGGCCGTCGGCCGAACGCCGACGGCCTCGGCCCCGCGCCGTCTCTACGCGCGAAGCCCGCCGAGGGGTAAGCTTGCCATCCTGATGAACCCCGAACGCTGGCAATTGGTGCAGGACGTGCTTGCGGAATCGCTCGAACGCTCCGTCGAGGAGCGCGACGCGTTCCTGGCGCGCCGCTGCGGTGGCGATACGGAGCTCCGCGAAGAAGTGATCTCACTTCTCGAGGCCTCGGACGCCGCGGACGACTACTTCGAGGATCTCGGAGAACGAGCGGGTATACCTCGAGACGAGGCGACCGACGGGGGGGAGGCCGGAACGACGACGGGGGCGGGCGCCCTGCCCGACGATTCGTTGATCGGCGCCTCCGTATCGCACTTTCGTGTCACCGGCTTCCTCGGCCAGGGCGGCATGGGAAAGGTCTACCGAGCCACCGACTCGGAGCTCAAACGCGACGTCGCGCTCAAGGTGTTGTCCGATCAGTTCGCCGGCAACCCGGCGCTATCGGCGCGACTGAGGCGCGAGGCCCGATCGCTGGCCGCTCTCAACCATCCCAATATCGCGGCGATCTACGGCCTCGAAAAGATCGACGGCCACCACGCCCTCGTCCTGGAACTGGTCGAAGGCCAGTCGCTCGCCGATGTCCTGAAGGCCGGCCGCCGCGGCGGCCTGAATGTCGACGAGGCGCTGCAAATCGCCCGCCAGGTAGCCGATGCACTGGAGTCGGCGCACGAAAAAGGAATCATCCATCGTGACCTGAAACCGGCGAACATCGCCCTGACGGCCGACCATCAGGCCAAGGTGCTCGACTTCGGAATCGCCAAGGCGCTGCAGCCGGACGTAGACATCGACGGAGACCCCGAGTGGTCTCCGACGGAGGTCATGGCATCGACCCAGCCGGGGCGAATCATGGGCACGGTCTCGTACATGAGCCCGGAACAGGCGCGCGGAAAGCCCGTGGACGCTCGCACCGACGTGTGGGCCTTCGGCTGCGTTCTCTACGAGATGCTTGCGGGCAAGAAGGCGTTCACGGGCGAAACATCCACTGACACCATCGTCGCCATCGTCGAGCGGGAACCCGATTGGGAAGCACTGCCGGATGGGCTCCCGACCGAGGTCGGGGCGTTGCTACGCCGGTGCTTGCGCAAGAACCCGAAGCGGCGCCTCCGCAGCATCGGCGACGCCTGGTTGGAGATCGACGAGGTGCTCGAGTTACCGGCCGGAGAACGCGCCGTTGCGAGCGCGAGCCTGCCGCCTTGGCGGCGATCACTCCCCTGGGCCGCTGCACTCGTGTTCGGTGCTGCCGGCCTGTGGGCCGGAATCTCGCTTCCGAGAGAGACCCTCACGGAACCGACCCGCCGCTTGGAGGTTGCCGTCACCAACGAGGACCTGCGGTCCGCACTCGGTGGCCGGACGCTGGCGCTGTCGCCGGACGGCTCGCTGCTCGTGCACACGGCCGCAAACGGGCTGACGCTGCGGGCACTGAACGATTTCAACACCGCCCCCATGGCCGAAACGGTGGGCGCAGAATCCCCGTTTTTTTCACCGAACGGAGAGTGGGTCGGCTTCTTCGCCCGTGGGCGCCTGTGGAAGATCTCGGTACGCGGCGGCACGCCGTTCGAGCTGTGCGCAGCCAGCACCCCGCGGGGCGCCCACTGGAGCGACGGGGACATCATTTACTTCAGCAACGGCACCTCGCTCTGGCGCGTCGACGGACTCGGTCGCGAGTGCACCGAGATCGCCGCACCGAATGAAACGGCCGGCGAAGTCCGATACGAATGGCCGTCGCTGCTGCCGGGTGGTCGTGCGGTTCTCTTTGAGCTGGTGGGCGAGGGATGGAGCCGCCTGTCGATCCTTTCGCTGGCGGACAACGCCATCACGACGGTCACCGAGGGCGGAGCCGACGCGCACTACTTGCCCACCGGTCACATCATCTACTCGCGCGCGGGCTCGATGTTCGCCCTGCCGTTCGATGCCGACCGGCTGGAGACAGCGGGCGACCCCCGTCCGGTCCTCGACGGTGTCCGCGCGGAGAGCACCGGCGCAGCCCATATCACCTTCGCGGCGAACGGCTCGGCCGCCTATGTGCCCACCGCGGATCCCGACTATCGGCTGGTGTGGGTCGACCGCGATGGCGACATCGAGACAGTCAGCGAAACCCGCGGCGCATACGCGACGCCAAGGGTTTCACCGGACGGTGGACGCATAGCGCTCGCGTCCCGGCGCTCCGGGGAGCTCCACATCTGGGTGCACGACATCGAGCGCGACGTCCAGGAGCCGATCACGTCGGAGGGCAGCAACAACTGGCCGGACTGGACACCGGACGGCCGCCGGGTGGTCTTTTCGTCGGGCCGACGGGGGCCTGCGAGCATCTGGTGGAAGCAGGTCGATGGCGGCACCACCGCCGACCAGCTCGCTCGCACCAACGGCGTGCAGTACGCCGTGTCGGTCGCCGACCGTGTACCGGTGGCGGCGTTCTTCCAGGTCGATGCATCGCGCACGCGCGACATCTGGCTACTACCGCTTCGGCCCGGAGGCGAAGCCCTACCGCTGATCACGACGGAGGACCACGAGCAGGGCCCTGCGCTGTCCCCGGACGCAAAGTGGTTGGCCTTCGTATCGAACGCCTCAGGGCGCAACGAGGTGTACGTCCAGCCCTGCCCGCAGTGCACCGACTCGCCGGCGGACACCAACGCCGGCCGTCGGCGCGTATCCGTCGATGGCGGCGGCGAGCCCGTCTGGCATCCCGGCGGCACGGAGCTGTTCTATCGACAGGGCGACCGTCTGTTGTCCGTCTCCTTCGATCCCGACGACGACTTTCGCCCGGCACGGCCGCTCGTCCTGTTCGAGGGCCGTTTCGCGCCCGGGCAGTCGGGAAACCGCAACTACGACATTCACCCCGACGGTGATCGCTTCCTGATGCTGCAAGGCGCCGGCCCCGATCCGATGCGGCCGCGCATCAACGTCGTGCTCAACTGGATCGACGAGTTGGAGGCGGCGTTCTCGCGCTGAGGGGGGGGGCTCCCGGTGGGGACAGGCCAATCGGTGCCTAACACCGCCGCGACGACCTACATGCAGATTCCGGCTCTCGGCCACCAACCAGAGGGGCAGTAGCACACCCATAGCCGACGCCGCGGAGCGGGCCGATGTCGGGCTCGGTGCCGCGCTCGAATCGGGCCCGCGCCACCAAATGGGGCGCGCCCTCTTTCTTGCGCGTTCGCTTCTCGTAGGGTTCCATAACCCGGACTGCAAGAACGCGTTCGCGCATCGCCGGCGCTTACCTGCGAGGAGACGCTCCCAATGCAACGCAAGCTGGTTGTTTCGATCCTTGTAATGACACTGGCCGCCGGCGTTTCCGCCGCGGCCTCGGCTTCGTCACCGCTTACGTCGTCGGCCGTCGCGATCGGCGCCGGGCAACAGACCGGCCGCTTCGACGCGGCCCGCCCGTTCGGCACGCTGCGCGAACAGGCGGCGATCCAGCAAGCGTGGACCAAAGAGCGCCTCGAGGTGAACCTGCCCAAGATCATGCGCCAGCAGGGTGTGGACATGTGGGTGGTGTCGATGCGCGAGTACAACGAGGACCCGGTGTTCCGGGCGCTCGTCTCCCCCTCCAGCTTCGCCGCGCGGCGCCGCACGATCTACGTGTTTTTCGACCACGGGCCGGAGCAAGGCGTCGAACGCCTGGCGCTCGGCGGAGGCTCGCAGGGAGGGCTCTATCAGGACTACCGCACCAACGTCACCACCGAGCGCGGCGATCAGGCCGAGTTGTGGGGCGCGGGGCAGTGGAGATTGTTCGCCCAACTGGTGAGGGACCGCGACCCGCAGGCGATCGCCGTCAACATCGACCACGAGCACAACTTTGCCGATGGCCTCACCGCGGGCGAATGGGAGCAGATGGAAGAAGCGCTCGGCCCCGAGTACGCAGGCCGCGTGGTACGCAACCCGCGCCTGGCCATCGACTACCTCGCCATGCGGGTGCCCAGCATGACGCCGGTGTACCGGCGCCTGCAGGCCATCGTGCACGAGGTCATCTCGGCGGCCTTCTCGAACCTCGTCATCGAGCCCGGGGTCACGACCACCGACGACGTCGTTTGGTGGATGCGGCAGCGGGTCAACGACATGGGGTTGCAGACCTGGTTTCAGCCTTCGATCAGCATTCAGAGGCGCGGGGTCTCCGGCGAAGGACTGGGCTCGAACCCGGTCATCGAGCGCGGCGACGTGCTGCACTGCGATTTCGGCATCACCGCGATGCGTTTGAACACCGACACGCAACATATGGCGTATGTCCTGCGCGAAGGCGAAACCGAGGCGCCGGCCGGCCTGCAGGCGGCGCTCGACAACGCCAAGCGGCTTCAGGACCTGCTGCTCGAAGAGATGCAGGTGGGCCGCACCGGTAACGAGGTCCTGCACCTGGTGCTGGAGCGCATGCGGGCGGAAGGTCTCAACGGGACGATGTACACCCATCCCATCGGCGACCACGGCCACGGCGCCGGCCCGCTCATCGGCCTGTGGGACTACCAGGAGGGCGTACCGGGACGCGGTGACGTGCCGGTGATTCCCAGCATGTGGTTCTCCACCGAGCTTCAGGTCACCACGCCGGTGCCGGAATGGGATGGGCAACCGGTGCGGATGGCGATGGAGGAAGAAGCCGAGGTCACCGCCGATGGACGTCGGCAGTGGTCTCTGAGACGACAGACCGACCTACACCTCATCCACTGACAATCGGCTGACACGCTTCTCGTCTGCCCTCGGCGCCGGCTCGCGTCGAGAGGCAGATGCCGACGCCGGCGGGATCCCGCACGTCGATCGACCCGGAGGTTGCATTGCTGCTCGAAGGCTCGTGCCATTGCGGCGCCGTGCGATTCGAAGTCGAGTCGCGACGGCCGTACCCGTTCAACTTGTGCTACTGCGAAACCTGTCGCAAGACGGCGGGAGCCGGCGGCTACGCGATCAACCTGTCCGCGCGGGCGAACTCTCTCTCGGTGGAAGGCGGCGAGTACATTCGTGTCTACCGTCCCGGCCGCCTCGACGAGGACAGCGGCGACAGCAGCCCGCAGGAGCGACGCTTCTGCGAGATCTGCGGCAGCCCATTGTGGATTCAGGACCCGCGCTGGCCGCACCTCATTCATCCGCACGCGTCGGCCATCGACAGCAACTTGCCGATCCCACCCGAGCGCACCCACCTGATGCTCGAATACAAGGCTCCGTGGGTGGTCGTCCGCGCCGATCCCCAAGACAAGCAGTTCGACGGCTATCCGGACGAAAGCATCGCCGACTGGCACGACCGCCTGGGGTTGGTGACTCCTCGCTAGCGCGGACATCTCAACGCGTCGCGGAGCGTGGCGAGCAGGAGGCTTGGGAGGTAGACGGGAGAGCGAGGAGCGCGGGGGTGCCCTTCGCCGCGAAGGTGCGGGTTCTCGAGCGGCTGGCGCCGCGTTTGCGGTGCGCAATACGCGCGAGAGGGCACCCCCGAGCCGGAAGACGGCGGGAGCCGGCTTTCGGGGGATGCCGAGGCCTCAACATCGTCTCGCTGTGTGTCTCTGAGCGGTTACTCCCCACTGCATCGGCCGGGCGGGGGTGTCGGCGGGCAGCGGGCGTTCAGCGGGTCACAGAAGCAGCTGCCTGGCGCCAGGCACTCGCGCTCGGCCGCCTATGCTGCCCGCCGATACCTCCGGCGGACGGCGGTAGGTCCCATGGCCATCTCAGGGAGACAGGGTCGCCGGTCCGGGTGCGTTTGGGCACGGAGCTTCGTCTTGACGGAACCTTGCGGAGGGTCGGGTCGGGGCAGCGATGCCCCGTAGCGTGTACTGCGAACCGCAGACGCGGCGAAGCCGCTCAAGAACCCGCACCTCACGCCTAACAGGGTGCTGAAGAACTCCCGGGGGGTGCCGTTACGGGCACCGTGGGGGCAGATGCGAGGCGGCGCGACGCAGGCGATATGTGAGATATCGTCGAGGAGCGCCAACGAAGCAGATGCCCCCACGCTGCCCGTAACCTTCTGGGCGCATGGGGGTTTTTCAGCACCCTGCTAAGGGCATCGCTGCCCCGACCCGACCCGCCTAGCACCCAGGCTCCCGTCTACAAACCTGACCGTCTAGCCACGTGCCCTCGAATCCCCCGTCCCCGAGCTTCCCTTCAAACCTGGCAACAACGTGCCTGGAATCAACAGCCAGATGCCCGCTCAGCGTTGACGCAGCGCGAGGACCGGATCGGCGCGGGCGGCGCGGAAGGCGGGAATCAACGCCGCGCCGATCGCTACCGTCAAGAGCACCATGGAGACCATCGCCAGGGTCAGCGGATCGGTGGGCGAGACCTCGAAGAGGATCCCGGCAAGGGCCGTGGTCGCCGCCGTTGACAGGGCGAGACCCAGCACAATACCGACGCACACCAGCACGGCGACCTCTCGCAGGACCAACCACACGACCTGGGCCGATTGAGCCCCCAGGGCCATGCGCACACCCACTTCCAGCATGCGCCGACCAACCGCGAAGCTGACGACACCGTAAAGGCCGAGGCTTGCGAGCACCAGAGCGGCAATACCGAAGCCGCTGAGAAAACGCACACCCATCCGCGGCAAAGACAGCGAATCGCTGAGATGTTCTCTCATCGTGCTCGCGCGGAGTACGGGGATCTCGGCGTCGATGGCACGAAGCTCCCGGCGCACCATGCCCAGAGCGCCGGACGGATCGCCGGACGTGCGGACGAATACGACCCCCGAAGATGCTCCCGATTGGGCCCACGCGTAGTACACCTGCGGACCGGTGTTCTCGGTGAGGTCACGAACGATCGAGTCCTCGACGACACCGATCACGCGGTTCCAGCTATCGGGCCTTCCTTCCGAGCGAAAGCGCCGACCGACGGCGTCACTCTCGCCCCAGTAGCGTCGCGCCAGGGCCTCACTCACCACGGCGACGCTCTCGGTCTCGGCGCGGTCGGCGACGGTGAACGTGCGCCCGTGCAACAGCGGAATCCGCAGCGTCTCGAAGTAGCGGGCATCGACAACACTGAACGGCACCTCGACGCTGAGCTGCCCCGACGGCGGCTCGTAGCCTTCCATCACCAGTGACGTCGTGCCACGGGGGGTGACCGGCAGCGCCGTTGCCAGGCTGACCTCCTCCACACCGGGCAAGGCGCGGGTCCGCTCGACGAGGTCGGCAAGGATGTTGCGTGCGTCCTCCGGCGCATAGCCGGCGAATCCCGGGTTGGTCTGAACGTACGCGACCTCTTCCACCTCGAAGCCCGTGTCGATGCCCTGAGCATTGACCAAGCTGCGAACGAACAAGCCGGCCGCCGCGAGGAGTACGAAGGAGACGGCGACCTGCAGCACAACCAGTCCATTCCGCAGCCCGAAACGACGGTTGCGCCAGGCCAGCGGGGAGACCTCGTCGCGCATGGCGCCGGACAGATCGGGCCGCGACGCGCGCAGCGCCGGCGCAAGTCCGAACAAGATGCCGGTGGCCACCGACAGCACCAGCGCGAATGACAACACCCTCACGTCGAGGCTCAACTCGGCCGCGATCGGAATCGGCGTCGGCAGCTCGATGGCCATCAATCCGCGGACGGCCCAGGCGGCGATCAATACGCCGAGAAATCCTCCGGCCAGCGACAGAAGGACGCTCTCCGTCAACAGCTGCCGCGCCACCTGCCCGCGACTGGCCCCCAGCGCCGAGCGGATGGAAATCTCCTTGCCGCGCCCGGCCGCGCGCACCAGCAGCAGGTTCGCGAGATTGCTGCAGGCGATCAGCAGCACCAGGCCGACAATGGCCATGAGAAACCACGCCGACGGCGACAGCATGGCGTCGACCTCCGGGTGCATGCGCACCTCGCCGGCTCCGAACGCGGTGATCCGGCGCCCGGTGTTGTGCTCGGGGAACTCCCCTTCGAGCCGGTCGGCGAGGCTGTTCATGGCGTCTTGCACCTGCAACACGGACACCCCGTCGCGCATTCGCGCCTTGACGAAGAACCAGTGGTCGCCACGCTGCTCGAGGGTCGCCATCGCGTACTCGCCCATCAGCGGGCCGAGCGACGAGAGCGACAACCACATGTCGACACCGCTGAGAGGCAGGTAGCCGCCGTAGCCGGCGGGACCGACGCCGACGACCGTTACGGGGGCGCCGTTGAGGCGCAAGACGGTGCCGAGGATCCCCGGATCCCGAGCGAATTTTTCCTGCCACGAGCGATGAGAGAGCACCGCCGTCGCCGGCGCGCCGGCCCTGTCTTCGCCGGCGTCGAACCAGCGCCCGATGGCGGGGCGCAGGCCGAGCACTTCCATGTAGTTGGCGGTGGAGTATTCGATCGACACCGGCGTGAGGCCGTCTCCACGCTGCATGCTGCTGGACATGACGGCGGTGGCGGCAACTCCGGAGAAGAGATCGTCGTATGCCGCGATGTCGCGATACGCGGGGAACGACGAGGAATTGGGTTCCCCGTCGTCGGAGTCCTGGTAGATATCGACAAGCTCCGCCGACCGTGCGAACGGCTGTGGACGGAACAGCATCGCATTGACGACGCTGAACGCGGCGGTGTTGGCACCGATCCCCACCGCGACGATGAGGACCGCCGTGGCGCTGAAGATCGGTGCCCTCGCCAGCTGGCGGACAGCGTACTTGAGGTCGCGCAGAATCGATTCCATGAGATTTCCTTTTCGAGGATGTCGGCTCGGCGGCGGTGCCGCACCCGGCGGCAATGGGTTGCGGGAAAGTCGGTCGACGAGCAACAGGCGCCAGCACTCGAGTGCCAGAAGCAGGGCACGCGCCTCGAAGGCGATGCGCAGCCACCCGCGCGCGGCGGCGCCGGCGCCGGCTCGCTCGGTGAGGTAGTCACTCAGGAGGTCGTTGTAGGCGGCGTCGAACACGCGCTCGCTCCACCAACCCGGGAGCGGGCGTGCGAGGAAGTGGGCCATGAGCGATCGAACCATCTCTCAGGCGCTCTCTGTGTGAGCGTGCTCGGTAGAGCGGATGGTCTCGGCGTAGAAGTCCCGCGTCGTCTGCCAGGCTTCCGCACCCTCCTCGCTGATGGTGTAGTAGCGCTCCTTGATGATTTGACCGTCGATGATCTTCTGGTCGTATCGGCCTTCCACCAGGCCCGCGTCCTCGAGACGGCTCATGAGTTGATAGAAGGCCGGTCCGCTGCGCTTGAGACCGAGCTCGGAAAGCTTGCCGCGAACGGCTTTTCCCGGGCGCTCGCCTCGGTGCAGAAAGGCCAGCACGGAAAACTGCAAGTGGGTGATCTGCGGTAGCTTCACGTGCTGCTCCTCGTCTCTTTCGTCTTGATTCGGTGCCGGGCGGGTCGCTTCGGTTGTCTGTGGCGATTTCCCGGGACGACAGTAACATAATGCGAACTTACGTCACCTTACGTTACCAGGGGGTCGAAGGTTTCGTCTCGGTTTACTCCGGCGAACTCATCGTCTACGTTCCTCGCACTACCCTGACAACCTGTCTCGAGGAGAAGCGTTCATGAAGTCCTTCGTCCCGCGCCGGCGCGTGATATCGGTTTCGGCCGCGAGCCTGGTCCTGGTCGCCGCCGCGGCCTTCGCCCAACCGCAGCAGATGGAGCTCGGCGTCATCGATTTCCCCTCCTCCGGCGAACCGGAGGCCCATGCAGAGTTCCTGCGGGGAGTCCTGCTGCTGCACAGTTTCGAGTACGACTCCTCGGCAGACGCATTTCGCGCCGCCCAGGCCGCCGATCCGGGTTTCGCGATGGCGTACTGGGGCGAAGCGATGACCTACAACCACCCGCTGTGGGCACAGCAGGACCGCGAGGCGGCAACGGCGGCGCTGGAGCGGCTCGGCCCCGACGCCACGGAGCGAGCGCGCAAGGCCGGTACGGAGAAGGAACGTGAGTGGCTCGGCGCCGTCGAAGCCCTCTATACCGGCGACGGCGACAAGTACGAGCGCGACTTCGCCTACCGCGACGCCATGCGCCGGATGTACGAGAAGTACCCGGACGATCACGAAGTGGCGACGTTCTATGCCCTCTCGCTGCTGGGCACGTCGCACGAGGGACGCGACTTCTCGATCTACATGCGCTCCGCCGCCATCGTCGAGCAGGTCTTCGAAGAAAACCCCGACCACCCCGGCGCCGCACACCTACTCATTCATTCGTTCGACGACCCGGTACACGCGCCGCTCGGACTGACTGCTGCCCGCGCCTACTCGGGAATCGCGCCGTCGGCCTCGCATGCTCAACACATGACGTCGCACATTTTCGTCGCCATGGGCATGTGGGACGACGTCGTCGAAGCCAACGAGGTCGCGCGCGAAGTCCAGGACGCACAGCGTGCCGAGAACGGCCAAGGCCCGAACGGTTGCGGCCATTACAACTCCTGGCTGCAGTACGGATACCTGCAACAGGGACGCATCGAGGCGGCCGAAGCGGAGATGAACCTGTGCCAGGAGATCCTTTCGGCCGACGGCGCCGCGTCGAACGCCGGCTATTACGCCAACATGCGGGCGCGATTCGTTCTCGACACGGAGCGCTGGGAGGGTGCCGACCACTGGACCGCGGATGTATCGGGATTCGTCGGACCGAAGGCGAACTACGACTTCACCAGTGCGTTTGCGGCGCTGAAACGAGGTGATCCGGAAACGGCCCGAGAGATGTCGGCGAAGCTCACGCGGACCGCCGAGGCCGAAGGGGCGCCGAGCTTCGTCGCCATCCTGGCTCTCGAGATGGAGGCCCTCCTGGCGCAGGAGGACGGGCGGATCGACGAAGGAATCGAAACGTTGGAGAGGGCGGCGTTCCTCGAGGAGACGATGCCGTTCGCGTTCGGGCCTCCCGCGGTGATCAAGCCCTCCCACGAGCTTCTCGGCGAGGTGTTGCTCGGTCTCGATCGCCATGAAGACGCGGTCGACGCGTTCGAACGCTCGCTCGAGCGATCACCGCTGCGCACCGCCTCGCTGATGGGCCTCGCCCACGCGGCGGCAGGAGCCGGCGACATGCAAACCGCCGACGAGGCGCGGGCGATGTTGCACGAGATCCGGAAGAACGCGGACCACCAGTGAATCGCGGCCCACGGTGAAGCATGGTCCAGGGTGGAGCCCCGCCCGCGGGGTGGAACTCAACCGCCGGTGCAGGCCGACCCGGGTGACGCCTAATCCACGCCGAGGTATTGGCGGGCGGCATCCTTGCTGAGGGTGTAGGGCTCGAGGAGCGCGCGCAGCTCTTCCGGTAGGGGCTTGGCCTTCAGCGTGGTTCTCGAGGTGCAAACGAGGACCTCGTGGCCGACGGCGGCGAGCTTGTTCGCTTCGAGATGGAGAACGTCGAAGTTGATGGTGATCGAGCTGCTGCCGAAGCGGGTGAAGTAAGCGGCTACCCGGAGGTGATCGTCGAGCCGCGGCGGGTAGCGAAAGTCGCATTCCAGATGGACGCGGGGCAACCAGAGGTCGAAGCGCTCGAAGACCTCACCGTAGGGCAGGCCGGCGTTGCGAAAAAGCTCGGTCTCGGCGATCTCGAAGAAGCGCACGTAGGCGCCGTAGAAGATGATTCCGGCCTTGTCGACGTCCGACCAGCGTACGTACTCGTCGATGATGAAGGGCTCAGCGGCCACGATGAAGAACCTCCCCCGCGTTTCGATCGGTAAGCTCGCCATCCCGTAGCGCGATGCGCCCGTTGACGAGGACATGAACCACACCGTCCGAGTACCGGTGTGGCTCGAGGAACGTGGCGCGGTCGGCGATCCGCTCGAGGTCGAACACGACGATGTCGGCGTAGGAGCCGAAGCGCAGCGAGCCGCGATCGCGGATGCGAAAAACCGTGGCCGGCAGGCTGGTCATGCCGCGGACGGCGTCGGCCAAGCCGACAACCCCCTGCTCGAGCACGTACCGGCGGATCTTGCGAGGGAACGTGCCGTAGGAGCGAGGATGCGGCTTGCCGGCGCCGAAGACCGGCAGCCCGCCATCGGAAGCGGTCATCGTCCAGGGCTGTTCCATCAAGGCGCGAACGTCGTCGGCATGCATGTTGTGCGAGATGATCGAGCCGTTGCCGGATCCCGTAACGATCTCGATGGCGACATCAACCGGGTCGACGCCCTGCTCGGCGGCCACATCCTGGAGCGTGCGCCCTTCGATGTCGGGGCCGCCGCCGGTGAACTGAATCCGATCGGCGCCGCCGCGGCGCGCGAGATTCTCGACCATGGCGGCGCGTATGCGGGCCCGTGTGTCGGCGTCGGCAAAACGCTCGGCCATGGCGCCGGCGCCGCCGGCTTGCGACCAACGCGGCAGCAATGCCGCGCTCAAACCCGTGCTCGAAGCCTCGTACGGATACTGATCAGCGTACATCTCGACGCCTTCGGCGCGGGCCTCGTCGATATGGCGCACGATCGTTGCCGACTCGCCCCAGACGTTGGGGCCGAGTGCCTTGATGTGGGTGACGACACCCGGGATCCCGGCCCGGCGCGCCACTTCGATGACTTCGTCGACGGAGGCCACCACACCGATCGTGTAGTCGGCCTCGTCGCGAATGTGGCTCGAGTAGACACCGCGGAATTCCGCCACCACCTCGGCAAGCGCGATGACCTCGCTGAGCTCGGCATAGCTCCCGGGCGTATAGAACAGCCCGCTGGTAAGGCCGAAGGCCCCAGCCTCCATGCCCGCGCGCACCATTCCGCGCATGCGATCGAGCTCCTCGGCGGTGGCCTGCCGATCGTCCATGCCGATGACGCCTCCGCGCACCGAGCCATGACCGACCATCTGCGCGACGTTGACGCCCAAACCATGCTCGACCAGTGCATAACGCTGTTGACGGATGTCGGGGCTCCGCCCGTCCGGGTTCACCACCACGGTTGTGAGCCCCTGCGTGAGCAGCGCCTGCGCGCCGCTGCGGTCCTCGGTGGCCAGCCCGCCGGCGGCGTGCGAGTGCACGTCGATGAATCCCGGTGCCACGTACAACCCCGCAACGTCGATCACCGTGCCCGCGCGCGCCTCCGACAGGTCGTCGATGGCGAGGATACGGTCGCCCCAGATGCCGATGTCGGCGATGAACCAGGGATTGCCGCTGCCGTCGAGGATGCGGCCGCCACGGATGATGACATCGTAATCCTGCTGCAGCGGGACCGCCGACGCGACAGCGGCGAAGATGGCGACAAGCATGCCGGCAACGGCGAACGAGCGAAGCATCGACTTCCGTCTCCTCCGAGAGGCACCAAAGGCGTCAGTTTAGCGGGGGAGCGAAGCGCGGGCGCGATGTTTCCTTCGCAGATCGCTCTCCATGCCGCCGGCAGGCTGTTTCCTTGCAACGCACTATATTTTCATACATTATAGTTCTTGTCATGAGATTCACGCACGGGAAGACATCCCTCCGATCGACCGCAACCGACGCGCAGCGAAACCCGCCGATTCCACGAGGTCGCCCATGAGCAAGCCGCAAAACCCGAAGGAACTCCTCCCCCTGAGCCCGCCGGTGTATCACGTGCTCCTCGCGCTCGGCTCCGATGCGATGCACGGGTACGCCATCATGCAGGCGTTCACCGAGAAGACCTCCGGCGAGGAAGCCCTGTTGCCGGGGACGCTGTACGCGACCATCGCCCGCATGGTCGACGCCGCCCTGATCGAGGAGCT
Source organism: uncultured Acidobacteriota bacterium (assembly GCA_964430745.1). GTDB lineage: Bacteria > Acidobacteriota > UBA890 > UBA890 > UBA890 > CBDCGW01. Next base: position 16,873 of record CAYSHI010000417.1, read on the forward strand.
ACCCGATCCCCCGGCGGGCTCTTCCGATCGCCGCCGGCGCTATTACCGCGTTACGGAGTTCGGACGAGCCGTCGCCTCGGCCGAATCCGAGCGCATCCAGCGATTGCTGACCGTGGCGCGCCGCGAGCGGCTCGCCCCCGACACCGCCACGACAACGCGCTGACGCGCGGCGTGCAGGAAAGACCATGATCGACCGATCCCATGCCGGCGCGGCAACCCGGTTCTACGCGATCGCTGTGCGAGCCTTTCCCCGCGACTTCCGGCGCGCCTACGGCCGAGAGATGCTGTCCGCTTTCGCGGCCGCCCACGCCGCCTTTTGCGCCGACAGCCGCGGCGCGGCTCGTCGCTTCACGTGGAGGGCGTCGCTCGACGCGTTGCTTGCCGGGCTGGGCGAGCGGCGGGGGCGCCGTGGTGTGAGCGCACCGCCGCCCCGAACACCGCGTGACCGATGGGCCGGGAAGATCCGTAATGTGATGTGGGGCGAGCTCGGCAGCGACCTCCGCTTTGCCTTCCGAACGCTGCGCCGGTCGCCCGGGTTCACGGCCACGGTACTGATCGTTCTCGCACTCGGCGTGGGCGTCAACGGCGCCATCTTCACCGCCGTCAACGAGGCGCTGCTCGCACCGTTGCCGTTCGAGAATCCCGACGAGCTGATCATGCTCGAGTACACCCTCGCCGAGGAGGAGACACCCGAGCTCGGGCGCGCCATGGCGTGGTCGTGGCTCAAATACAACGTCATGTCAGAGGCCGCGGCGCTGCCGCTCGATGCCATGGCGGCCTACAGCTCGACGAGCCTGACGCTGACCGGACGCGGCGACGCCACCAGAGTGCGCGTGGAGCCGATCACGTCGGACTACTTCGCGTTGCTCGGCGTGCCTCTCCGACTCGGCAGGCCGTTCTCCTCAACGACGGACGAACCGGGACTCGAGGCGATCCTGTCGCACGGCCTCTGGCAGGAGCGATTCGGATCCGCGGATGATGTCATCGGCGACAGCGTCACGCTCAATGGTCACTCCATGAGCGTCGTCGGCGTTGCCGCGGCGGGATTCCGAGGTCTCAGCGGAGACGCTCGCCTGTGGGTTCCCGTTCCATCGGTCGCGACGCTCGAGTCGCCCGTGCGTCTGCGCCCGGGCGTGCACTGGCTGCAGGCCATCGGCCGCCTCCGCGACGGGGCGACCCTCGAATCAGTCAACGAGCGCATGGGCGCGATCGCCGCCACCGTCGAGGCGGCCTATCCGATGAACGAGCCCGGCATGACGGTGGGTGCTTCAGCGCGGTCGATGGCCGAGGCGCGCCGCAACCCGCGCGCCCAGCGTGCGGTGCTCGTCGTGGCCATAGCCGCCGGCCTCGTTCTCCTCATCGCATGCGCGAACCTCGCGGCCCTCCTTCTCGCGCGCGGTGGCGAACGGCGGCGCGAGATCGCCGTACGCCTGGCCCTCGGCGGCTCGCGCACGCGGGTGGCCCGCGGCATGGTCACCGAGGCGCTGCTGCTGTCGCTCGGCGGCAGCCTTCTCGGGGTGGCCGTGGCCGCCGCGACGATCCGTGCCGTGGCCGCCGTGTGGCCGGCGGGATTCAGCGAAGGCGGCTGGAACCTCGCGTTCGTCGACCCGACGAGCTTCGCGCTCAACGGCACGACCCTCGCTTTCACCTTCGGACTGGGCATCTTCACGGGCTTCCTGTTCGGTATCGGCCCGGCGCTGAGTCTGTCGCGCGCGCGGCCGGGAGCGGCGCTGCAGGACGGCGGCAAAGCTACCCGGGGACTGAGGCGCTGGTCGCTGGGCGGGCGCTGGCTGGTGGCGGCGGAAATCGCCGTGGCGCTGGTGTTGCTCATCGGCGCCGGCCTCATGCTCGCCAGCCTCGGGCGGCTGCTGAACATCGAGACCGGATTCAACAGCGACCGCTTGCTGGTGTTCTCGTACGCGCTGCCGCGCAACAGCGCCGCAGCGGACGACCCGGCGGCATTCCACGACGAGCTCTTCGAACGCGTCCGCGCGCTGCCGCAGGTGGAGGCTGCAGCCGGGGGCCTGGCTCCCGTAAGCGGCCTCCACTGGTCGATCGTCGGCGTGACGCGGGCGGGCGAGCGCACGTGGGAAGAGGGCGACCGCTCCCGAGCCGGTATTCAGACGGTTACCGATGATTACTTCGCCACGCTGCAAACACCGCTGCTGCGCGGGCGCACGTTCGACGCCCGCGACCAGGCCGGCAGCGCCCCGGTGATCGTCATCAGCGACTCGGCGGCGCGTGAGTTCTTCGGTGAAGTCGATCCGATCGGCCGGCCGTTCGCCCTCACCTACGGCCCCACCGCCGACGGCACGCCCGCAGAGGTCATCGGCGTGGTCGGCGACGTGCTCTACGGCGACCGCGAGAACGGAATCATGGCCGAGGCGTATTTCCTCCAGCGCCAGAATCCCGAGGGTGACCTCCAGGGCATCGTGCGCACCCGCGGGGAGCCCTTCGCCGCGCTCCCCGACGTGCGTGCCGCGCTCGCGGCGATCGATCCCGACATGGCCATCTACAACATCACCACCGCCGACGCGCTCGCCGCCGCCCAGGTCAGCGACACCCGGGTGGTGATGCAGCTGCTGATGGCGTTCGCCCTCATGGCGGTGCTGTTGGCGACAACGGGAATCTGGGGCGTCGTCAGCTACAGCGTCGTGCAACGGCGCCGCGAGCTCGGCATCCGTATGGCCCTGGGGGCACGCTCCGAGCAGGCCGTGGCCCTGATCCTCAGGCATAGCGTGGTGAACGCGGTTGTCGGCGTCGCCGTCGGCGCCGTCGCCGCTTTCGGTCTTACCCGGTATCTGGGCGCGTTGCTGTACGAGATCGACCCCGCTGACCCGGCCGCGTTCGCCGCCGCCGCGACGCTGCTGCTGGTGGTTGCACTCCTGGCAGCCTGGCTCCCGGCGCGGCGGGCGACACGCGTCGATCCGGCGGAGAGCCTCCGCAGCGAGTGACGCCGGCCGCGCTACGTCTTCAGGCACGCGGACGCGACAGCGAGTGACGCCGTCAACGAGCTACGTCTTCAGGCGCGCGGACGCGCCACCGTGCGCCACGAGTTGTAGCCGCCCGACAGGTTGCGGATCTTGCGCCCTCGTTGGAGCAGGGCTCTGGTGGCGTAGTAGGCGCGCTGCCCGACGGCGCAATACACCCAGATGTCGCGATCGTCGGGAACTTCATCGATGCGAGCCCGGAGCTCTCCGAGCGGGATGTTGACCGCTCCGTCGACATGCCCCTTGTTGAATTCCTTCGGTTCGCGCACGTCCAGAAGCCACACGGCAGCGGGGTCCAGGTCGCGCCAATGGGCGATCGGGTGATCGCCCCGCAGGACGTTGGCGGCGATCATTCCGGCAAGGTTCACGGGGTCCTTGGCGGCGCCGAACTGCGGCGCATAGCACAACTCGGCCTGCTCGAGATCGAAGACGGTCGCCCCCTTCTGAATTCCCATCGCGATGACGTCCACCCGGCGCTCTGCGCCGCGCTCCCCCACCGCCTGCACGCCGAGCACGCGGCCGTCGGCCCGCGAGAAGATCAGCTTCATGTGGATCGGTCGCGACCCCGGGTAGTAGCCGACGTGATGTCCGGGGTGCAGGTAGATGCTCTCGTAGTCGTCGATGCCGGCGCGCTGGAGCGCCTTCTCGCTCGCCCCGGTGGTGGCGACGACGAGGTCGAAGATGCCGCACACGCTGGTCGCCTGCACTCCACGAAACGTCGCATCTCGGCCGAATACGGCATCGGCGGCCACCCGCCCCTGCCTGTTGGCCGGCCCGGCGAGGGCCACGCAGGTACGCTCGCCCGTGACGATATCCTCGACCTCGACCGCATCGCCGACCGCGTAGATGTCGGCGTCGGCGGTGCGCATCGACGCGTCGACGACGATGCCCCCGCGCGCGCCGATCTCGAGCCCACACGCTTCCGCGAGCGACGTCTCCGGGCGAACGCCGATTCCCAGGATGACCATGTCGGCGGGGATCGCGGCGCCCGATGCCGTCTGTACCTCCAGCCCGGCGTCGGTCTCGGCGAACCCGGCAACCGCGTCGCCGAGAACGAGGTCGACACCTTGAGCCCTCAGATGCTCCTCCACCGGAAAGGCCATCTCCGGATCGAGCGGCGGCATCACCTGGTCGAGCATCTCGAGAACCGTGACCTGCAGGCCGCGCCGCCTCAGGTTCTCGGCCATCTCCAGGCCGATGAAGCCGGCGCCGACAATGACCGCGCGTTGCCCTCCGTGACTCTCGACCCATTCGCGGATAAGACGGCTGTCGGGAATGGTCCGGAGCACGAAGATACCGGGCAGGTCGATCCCGGGCAGCGGCGGGCGTACCGGCCGCGCGCCCGGCGAGAGAATCAGCTTGGAATAACGCTCGTGGTACACACGCCCGCTGTCCAGCTCCTTGACCTCGATCTGCTTTGCCTCGCGGTCGACACTGACGACCTCGTTGCGCGTGCGCACCTCGATCTCGAAGCGCTTGCGGAACAGCTCCGGCGAGGCGACGACGAGGTCGGATTCCTTCTTGATCACGTCGCCGACGTACTAGGGCAACCCGCAGTTGGCGAACGAGACGAAGTCGCCACGATCGAAGACGATGATCTCGCAGGTTTCGTCGAGCCGGCGGGCGCGGGCCGCCGCCGAGGCTCCGCCGGCAACGCCGCCGACGATCAGAATGCGTTCCGGTGACTCTTGCGACACGACCACTCTCCGCGTTGGCGTTAGGAGGTTGCACGAGAAGCCGAACGTCGCGCCGACCCGATGCGAATCGCGACGCGCTCGTCTGCACCCGGCTCCCCGACCACCTGGGCGAGGCTCTCATGATAACGCTCCCTGAGAGCGGGCAAGATCGGCCGCAAGCGGTAAGATGAAGCCTCCCCACGACACCCAACGAGTCATCGCGGAGCCCTCACCATGCAACGTCTCCTTCTCCTCTGCACGATCGCCCTGGTCGCCACCGCTTCGTCGCTGGTGGCGGCGCAACAGCCGCACGATGAGCTCACACTTCGCTTCGAAGAGGCTTTCTTCGCCTGGGATGGCGGCGACTACATCGAGGGCATCCAGGGCTTTCTGTCCATCCTGGAGGAGCCCGAGGGCGAGCGCTTCCTGGAGGACATCGCGTTGATCAGCGGTGAGCTGTACGTGACCCGAGAGGTCGCCGCCGACGGTTCCAGCGTTCGTATAAGTCCGGACGGCGCCTTCGCGTCCTACGAGACACGCGGCGCCGACGGCGTCACGACCCACGTCACTCGGTTGGAAGGCGGCCGGACCCTCGACATCCGCGGCAGTGGTCTTGTCTTCTCCCCGACGGGCACGCGGGTCGCGTACTTGAAAGTGGGCTCCTCCGAGGAGCTCACGGATGCGCGCTCTCGCCTGCAAGCGACCGACGCGTCCGACCGCGACGCGCTGAGCGAGGCCCAGCAGCAGGTCCGGGAACTCGAGCTCGCCGCCACCCACATCGAGATCCTCGACCTCTCGACGATGGGGGGCGCCGGCCGCGTTCTCGACATGGGCACGTTCGCCGAAGCCAGCATGACATTCAGTCACGACGGCGCCCGCCTCTTCGCGGCCGGCGCCTGGGAAGGCACCACCGACGCCAACGACATCGCGGGCATCGACCTGAGCCAGGAGAGCATCGAGCCCTATCTGATCAACGACCTCCCCGGTTACAAGGCGGACCCCGTGGCCGTTGCCGGCGGCAGGTACCTGCTGTACACGATTCCGCGAGTCTCGCCGCTGCCCCGCGCGGGCGGCGGGCGGTTCGGCGGCGGCCGCGGCACCGGCGGCGATGGCAATGGCCGCTTCGCGCTGGTCGATCTGTCGACGACGGCGACATGGGAGTTCGAGGGCAACGGCCCGACGGTGTCGGCCGACGGCTCGACGGTTGCCTTTGCGCGCAGAGTGGAGGGCCAAACGGTCTTCGAGGTGATGGACGTGGCCGTGGACCCCCAACCACGGGAGGTATTCCGTACCGCGCACACGGTCGGAACCTTCGCGATATCACCCAGCGGCAACCGCCTGGTGGCTCAGATGCGCCTGCGAGAGGACTGGGAGCTCTTCCTCATCGAAACCCGCGCGGCGGAAAACGTGGGATCCCCGACGCCGTCCGCAGCGGAGGGCGAGGCGATCCGCTTGACGACGGACATACAGCACGACTTGGCGCCACGCTTCCTCACCGACGAGACGGTTCTCGCGGCCATCGGCGAAGGCCGCCACCGGCGATCCTATCTGTACGACGTCAACACGCTGGAGCGCACGCGCCTTTTCCACAACAATACGGTGCGAACCATCGCACCCGAGTACGAGTGGCGGCAAAGCGCCGACGGGCGCAAGGTCCTGATCGTATCGGAGCGCGACGGCGACACCGTCTCGCCGGAACGAGCCGTGTACGTGGTCGATCTGACACGAAAGGTCAGCAAGGCCGATGTCGTTTCTCGCCTGCAAGCGAGCCTGCAACACGAGGTCACGCTGCGCGCGCACGGCGAGCGCATGTTCGCGCCGATCGCCGCGCAGGTGCGCGCGGCGGTGTCGAACGTCTCCATGCCACGGCAGTACAAGTACCAGAAGGACCTCTTCGATTTCGGCTCGAAGAACCTCGTGCGGCCGGGTAACGAAGCGGCGCGTCAGTACCTCTACGACGCCTACGCCGCTTTCGGCTACGAACCGGCGCTGCAGTGGTTCGAACCGCAGCCACGCGGCTCCAGCGAGCCGATCCGTACCGCCAACGTTCTCGCCAAGCTCGAGGGCACCGAAAACCCCGAGCTCATCTACGTGATTTCGAGCCATTTCGACTCTTCGGCCCGAGGCCCGGGAGCGGACGACAACACCTCCGGCACCGTCATGCTGCTGGAGACCGCTCGTGTTCTGGCGCAGACGCCGCTTCCGTACACGGTCATCTTCGCCTCGTTCACCGGGGAGGAATCCGGGCTGCTCGGCAGTCGCGAGTTCGTGCGCCAGGCGGTCGAAAACGGCGACAAGATCGTCGGCGCGCTCAACAACGACATGATGGGATGGGCCAACGACCATCACATCGACAACACCATTCGCTATTCGAACCCCGGCATCCGCGACCTGCAGCACGCGGCGGCGTTGCTGTTCTCGGACCTCGTTACGTATGACGCGCTCTACTACAAGGGCACCGACGCGGCCGCCTACTACGAGATATACGGAGACATTGTCGGCGGCTTCGGCTCCTACCCCGTGCTCGGGAATCCGCACTACCACCAGGAGCACGACGTGCTGGAGACGATGAACCACGAGCTCATTCGCGAGACCACCAAGGCCAACGTCGCCTCGATCATGTTGCTCGCTTCGAGCCCCTCGCGCGTCAACGGCCTGCGCGTGGCGGCACGCGACGGCGACACGGTGGATCTCGACTGGGATCCGAGCCCGGAAAATAGCGTCTTTCAGTACGTCATCCGCGTGCTGCGCGATGCCCCGGGCGCCGAACTCGAGGAGTACACCGTCGAATACCCCGGCGCCCACATGGAGAACATCCCCGACGGCACCCGGATCTCGGTCAAGGCAGTGAGCGTGCGGGGTGTGCGGGGGTGGGATTGGGCGCACATCACCATCGAACGGTAGCGTTGCCGGAGAGCGCCGATCGCGGCGTTGCGCTTGCTCGTTCGACTTCGGCGTACCGATCGGAGCGTCGCCGGAGAACGCCGATCGCGGCGTTGCGCTTGCTCGCTCGACTTCGGCGTACCGATGTACGCCTGCGTCTCTCTGCGCGGCGCGCGCCTTGCGTTCGGCGCTCTCCGACAACGCTCTGCACGGTGGCAAGTCCATTCCCGACGGGGGGACGTGGAGACAGGCCCCGTCGGACGAAACAAATCGGAGTCCGTTCTAGTAATTAGACAGGTGTGGCCGTCTGATGGCGTCGGCGGCGCCTCTCAGGCCCCGGTGCGGCCGTCGACAGCTTCAGCGCAGCGCACGAATAGTCGGGCGCAGCAGGCGACGACACGGTGCCGGATTCCCTCGTTACTGGCGCTCCCCGCGATCGGAGGGACACATGGAGACGCTGTCTCAGGACATCCGCTACGGCTTCAAGCTCCTGTGGAAGGACAGGGGCTTCGCCTTCACCGCGATCCTGACGCTGGCCGTCTGCATCGGCGCCAACACCGCGATCTTCAGCGTCATCAATACGATTCTGCTGCAGCCCCTGCCGTTCGATGACGCCGAGCGCATCTCGATTCTCTACAACGCCTATCCCAACGCCGGATGCGATCCCTGCGGCGCCTCCGCACCCGATTACTACGACCGCATGGAGCAAACCGACACCTTCGAGATCCTCTCGATGCACGGCGGCGCCAACCTCACCGTGGGCCTCGAAGGCGAGACCCCGGAGCGCGTGCAGGGCCTGGGCGTAACCCCGTCTTTCTTTCGTCTCCTCGGCGTCGATGCGGCTCTCGGACGAACCTTCACCGACGAGGAAGCCGAGGTCGACGCGGAGCGAACGGTATTGCTCACGCATGCCGCCTGGCAGCAGTACTTCGCGGGCGCGAAGACCGCCGTGGGAGAGCAGCTGCGGATCAACGGCTCTCCGACCACCGTCGTCGGCGTGCTCGACGAGTCGTTCGAGTTCCTGACCCCCGACATCCTCTTGTACGTGCCCCTCGCGTTCGACGAGCGGATGAAGTCGGTCAACGGCCGGCACAGCAACAACTGGCAGATGCTCGGCCGTCTGAAAGCCGGCTCATCGATCGAGCTGGCCCAACAGCAGGTCGACGCCATCAATGAGCGCAACCTGGAGCTGTTCCCCATGTTTCGCGAACTGCTCGTCGACGCGGGTTTCCGCACCGTGGTCATGCCCTATCAGGACTTTGTCGTACGCGACATCAGCGGAACACTGTACACACTGTGGGGGGGCGTCGTCTTCGTTCTGCTGATCGGCTTTGTCAACATCGCCAACCTGGTGATCGTGCGCGCCAGTCGGCGCGCCAACGAGCTCGCGACGCGCATGTCCCTGGGCGCCGGCCGAGCACGCGTGGCCCGACAGCTGCTCACCGAAAACGTTCTGTTGGCGGCGGTCGGCGGCGGCTTCGGGTTGTTGTTCGGCTACTGGGGACTCGGACTCCTTCGAGGGCTCGGGCTGCAGGACCTTCCTCGAGGTGGCGAGGTGACGATCGACGCCACCGTGGCAGGGCTGACCTTGGCGGTGGCCGCGATGGTCGGCGTGACGTTGGGATTCATTCCTCTCGCCGGCGTCGCCCGCGGCGATTTGAGCTCGGTATTCCGCGAGGGCGGCCGCACCAGCGCCGGCGGCCGCGGAGCACGGTGGGCACGCCGCGGGCTGGTGGCGGCGCAGGTAGCGATCGCCCTCATTCTGCTGGTCGGCGCGGGGCTGCTGCTGGCGAGCTTTCGGCAGATCCTCGCCATCGACCCCGGTTTCGAACCCGACAACGTGATCACCGCTCGCGTCACGCCGCGCGCGGACCGCTATCCGGAGATCGAGGACGTGCGTGCGATGGCCGCGCGGGCCGCCGATGAGTTGCGCGGCCTGCCGGGCGTTCAAAAGGTCGGCATTGCGGGCGGCAGCGTGCCGTTCACCGGCGGCTTTGGTCGCAACGCCATCTTCGCCGAAGGCTACGTGCCCACGCCGGGAGAGTCTCTACAGGCCCTGTATACCGGCGTCGCCGACGGGGAGTTCTTCGAGGCGCTCGGCTTCGAGCTGGTGCGGGGGCGGTTCTTCGACGCCACGGATGTCGCCGATTCGATGCGCGCCGTCGTCGTCGACGAGGACGTCGCCAACCATTATTGGGCCGGCCAGGACCCGATCGGCAAGCGCATGTACACGCCGAGCGACCTCGACAACCCCACCGCTCCTCCCGAGGACGAGAGTCTCTTCTTCAACATCGTCGGTGTTGTCCGACGCGCAAAGCTGGAGGGTATGGTCGGCATCGACGAGCCCCTCGGCGCCATCTGGTTCCCCTGGGCACAAGTACCCCGACGGAACGTCGATTTCGTCGTCGAAACCGGCGGCGACCCTGCCGCGCTTCTCGAGCCGATGCGTCGCCGCATCGCCGAGATCGACCCCGAGCTGCCCGTCTACAACGCCGGCACGATGAACGAATTCATCGATGAATCGCTCGCGGTTCGTCGCGCTCCGATGATCCTCTCCGCGGGCTTCGCCGCCACGGCGCTGCTGCTGGCGGCCGTCGGCATCTACGGCGTGCTCGCCTATCTCGTCGCTCAGCGACGTCGGGAGATCGGCGTCCGCATGGCTCTGGGCTCCGATGGACAGCGCGTGTTCCGGATGGTCATGCGCGAGGGAGCGCTGATCATCACTTTCGGGTCCGTGGCCGGGATCCTGGGTGTGTACGTGCTGCGCAGCGGCATCGAGTCGCAGCTGTACGGCGTCGGCGCGATGAACCCCCTCGTTGTCTCGGCGGTCACCCTCGCTCTGGCCGTGGTGGCCCTGCTGGCGTGCGCCATTCCGGCGCGCCGGGCGACACACGTGGATCCCGTGCTGGCCCTGCGCCAGGAGTGAGACCAAAACATGCCAACGACCTTGCGGACGCCGGGGACCCGGCGCCCGCAAGGGACATCCGCCTCTACGTGCCGCGGATCGGCCTAGGCCCCGCCGCCGATGGCGCCGTCGATGTGCACGTCGCGCTGCGGAAACGGGATGCCGATCCCGGCGGCATCGAGACCATCCTTGACCGCGTGGGTAAGCGCGTCGAAAGCTGCCCAGTAGTCGGCGGTATCGGCCCAGACACGCACCTGCCAGTTGATCGAAGAATCGGCGAGCTCGAGCAGGATTACTTGCGGCTCGCGGTCCTCGACGGCATTCTGCTGCGCGGCGACAGCTTCCAGCACGGTCCTCACATGCGCCAGGTCGGCGCCGTAGTCGGTACCCACCGCGCAATCGATGCGGCGGGCCGGATGAAAGGTGAGGTTCTCGATGGTGGAGCCGAACACTGATCCGTTGGGCACGATGA
>CAYSHI010000418.1:0-8134 GCA_964430745.1 uncultured Acidobacteriota bacterium
CTCGCCCATCATCAAGAGCGCGATCTGGCTCATCGGCGCAAGGTCGCCGCAGGCGCCCACCGACCCCTTCTCGCACACCACCGGGGTGACGCCGTGGTTGAGCATCTCGACGAGGGTCTGGGCGATCTCCACCCGGCAGCCGGAATGGCCGTTGGCGTGCACGTTGGCGCGCAAGAGCATGGCGGCGCGGATGTGATCGATGGGCGCCGGCTCGCCGATGCCGGCCGCATGGTTGTAGATCAGGTAGCGCTGGAAGTCGCGTAGCTGGTCGTCGTCGAGCACGACCTCGGAGAACTCGCCGATGCCGGTGTTGACGCCGTACATGATCTCGTGCGCCGCGAGGCGCTCCTCGATGAACGTCCGGCACGTCCGGATTCGCTCGATGGCGTCGGCGTGCAGCTCGACCTTGGCGCCGCGACGCGCGACGGCTTCGATATCTTCGATAGTGAGTGATTTGCCTGAGAGCGTGATCGCCACCGGAGGTCTCCTTTTCTCGGCTGCCCGGGTCGGGTTGAGCGTGACCCGAGCAATGAAGGCTCGGTCGCTCCCACCCACCCCGCTGCAACCGGAGACCGGTCCGCGTGCCGGGGAGTATACCGCGCTTTCGCACGTCGACGGCTCCGATCAACCGAACGGATTGACGATCTCGAGACCCTCGAACGACCGGCCGGCCTGCAGGTCTTCGCTGTAGAGGATTCGGCAACCGGACCGCATCGCGGCCGAGATCACGAGAGCGTCCCAGAACGACGTTCCGTGAACGATGTGCAGGTCCGTTGCGGCGAGGACGTCCGGCAAGTCGACGAGCACGAGGCCGAAGCGAGCGAACAGCTCGACCTTGCGGCGCGCGAGGGTGGGAGAGACCCCCAGCTTGCGCGTCGCTACCGCGAAGTACTCCTGCAGTACCTGGGTCGAGACCACGCCGGTACCGGCCCGTCTCGCTGTGGCAAGAAGCTCCAGAGCCTCGGCACGCTTTTCGGGCTGGTCCTGGTCGTCCGTGTAGATGAGGACGTTCGTGTCGAAGAAGCTACGAACGCCGGTGGATCTCTTCGCGGTCAAACTCCCAACCTCGCGAGCTCCCGTCGCTTTCTTCAGAGAGGCGACGAATTTCTTCGATATCGCGCTCGGCCTCGTCCCTGGAGGTGAGTTGCTCGAGGTGCTCACGCACGATCTGATTGACGCTCTTGCCCATGGAACGAGCGACCTTCCTTGCTTCTTCTAGTAGACGGTCGTCGATCGACAGGGTCAGGTTCATAGATGCCTCCGGTTGGCGAAAGATTAACACGTAATATGTGCCCGCTTATTACGTGGAGTTAGAGAGCGGTTATGATCCGTGGGTTCGCGCAGCGCCCACGGGACCCCGACGCGGGGGCGCATCGTCCAGGTTCACTCCGGATAGAGCCGGGGAACGAATACACACGGAGGTGCCGCATGACTACCACGGAGTGCCGCAGGGGCACGTCGGAGTTCCGCACGATCGTCACGAAACCACGCATGATGGCGACGGTTCTGGCGCTCGTCGCCGTCGTCGGCGTGACGTCCGGCGCGCCCGCCCAACAGAACGTCGTCGAGTTCACACCCACCGTCGGGTACCCGACGTTCGACGTGCGAGAACCGGTGCTGACGATTCAACCCGGCACCGTGCTGCGCTCGCGCACCAACCACGGCGCGTACTACGACCCGGGCGGTGGCGCCTTCCCCGGCGAGGTCGGCCCGTTCTATATCGAGGGCGCGACGACCAACGACACGCTGGTGGTCGAGATCCTCGAGGTGACGCCCAACCACGACCTCGCGGGTGCGCAGATCTACCCCGACTTCGGCGGCCTGGCCTCCGACTCGCGCCTGCGCCTGCTCAATGATCCCGTTCCCGCCCGGCGCTACGAATGGGCCCTCGATATTGACGCGATGACCGGAACGGTTGCCCTACCGGACTCCGAGATGGGCGAGATCACCATCGAGCTCGAGCCCATGCTCGGTCGCGTGGCGGTCGCTCCCGCCGGCGGTGAGGCTTTCACCGGGCTGTGGCCGGGGAACTTCGGCGGCAACATGGATGCCCAGGAGGTACGCGCCGGTACGACCGTATACCTGCCGATCTTCAACGACGGCGCCTATTTCTACTTCGGTGACGGTCATGCTCGCCAGGGCGAGGGAGAGGTCAACGGCACGGGCCTCGAGACCTCGATGGACGTGCTCCTCCGCATCGACGTGATCAAGGGCGAGACCCTCGCCTGGCCGCGTCTCGAGGACGACGAGTTCATCATGGTGGCCGGCAGCGGCCGGCCGCTCATCGACGCCTTCCGCCTTGCCCACGTGGAGCTGGTCGAGTGGCTCGTGGAGGATTACGGCTTCGGCAAGTGGGATGCCTACCACCTCGTCGGCCAGCTCGCCGAGAGCTCGGTAGCGAACATCGTCGATCCGATCTACACGGTCGTGGCCAAGTTCCCGAAGCGGTACTTGCCGGAGCGCTGAGCGGCTGCGTGCACGGGCAGGCGAGGGGCTTCGTGGCCGGTGCGCCGAGCAGCGCGCGGGTCGGTTGTCATGAGCGCCGGGGCGGAGGAAACTCGGCCTGTTCCTCTGTTCCTCTGGCCGGAGTCGGACCGATGAAGAAGACGCTCGCTTGTATGGCCGCCGCTCTGCTGCTTGCCCCGATGATCGCGACGGCGCAGTCGACCTCCCAAGAACTCACCGACGATCCCCGCGTGGCGTCGGCTTTCGAGCTCATCGAAGTCTGGATGGAGGCTCAGGTCGACTACGAGGACATCCCCGGCGTGTCGATGGGGGTGGTGCACGACCAGGAACTGATCTGGAGCAAGGGTTTCGGCTTCGCCCACGAGGAGGCCGGCGTACCCGCGGCGCCCGACACCATCTACAGCATCTGCTCGATCTCGAAGCTGTTCACCAGCGTCGCGGTGATGCAGCTCCGCGACGAGGGGTTGTTGCGCCTCGACGATCCCATCGCCGATCACCTGCCGTGGTTCACCATCCAGGACTCGAACCCGGGGACGGGCGAGATCGACATCCAGGGCGTTTTGACACACTCGGCCGGCCTGCCGCGTGAGTCGGACCATCCCTACTGGACGGGGCCCGATTTCCCGTTTCCCACCCGCGAGGAAGTGATCGAGCGGGTCTCGAAGCAGGAAGAGCTCTACCCCGCGGACGCCTATTACCAGTACTCGAACCTCGGCCTCACGCTGGCCGGTGAGGTGGTGGCCGCGACGTCCGGGCAGCCCTATGCCGAATACGTGCAGGAGCACATCCTCGATCCTCTCGGGCTGAGCGACACCAGTCCCGACATCCCCGAGGCCCACCGCGGCGGGCGCCTGGCGACCGGCTATAGCCGGCCCGCGCGCGACGGCAACCGGACGGCGATCGACTTCTACCAGGTGCGCGGCATCGCCCCGGCGGCGGGTTATGCATCGACGGTGGAGGATCTGGGACGCTTCGCCTCCTGGCAGTTTCGCCTGATGGAGAACGGCGGTGCGGAGGTTTTGCACGCGACGACCTTGCGGGAGATGCAGCGGGTCCATTTCGTGAGCGAGAACTTCCAGACCCATCGTGGTCTCGGGTTCTCCGTCTCCCGCCGCGACGGCACGACCTTCGTCGGGCACGGTGGGTCCTGTCCCGGCTACCGGACCCAGCTGTCGATGTCGAACGACGACAAGATCGCGGTGGTCTTCATGACGAACGGCCACGAGGTGAGCCCGGGCTCGTACGTGCAGGAGGTGTTCGACATCGTCACGCCGGCAATTGCAGAAGCCGTCGACAATCCGGGGGGCGGAACGCGCCCGGATCCTCAGCTCGAGAAATACGTCGGCCGCTACGAACGCCCGCTGGCTGGCGAGAGCTACGTGCTGATCGTCGAGGGGAAGCTCGCGGTGGTGTCCTTGCCCACAGGCAGCCCCAGTCTGACGAAACTCGAACACTTGGGCGATCACACCTTCCGGCGCATTCGCGACGATGGCGAGCTCGGAGAGGCATTCACCTTCGAGGTCGATGCCGAAGGGAACGTGACGCGCATGGTGCGCAACACCAACTACTCGATTCGCGTTCGCTGATCGCGTTCCGTGTCATGGCCGACGCAAGGTCGATGACCGGATTGGATGGGGCGGCGGTGCCGCGTTCAACCCTGGGGAGGTGTCCCGGATGAGAAACGCCGGTTGGATTCTCGGCTGCGCGCTGATCGCCGCAGGGTGCGCCGGCCCGCCTCCGACCACGACCTCGGAGCCGAACGAAGCTGCTGTCGACCGGCCCCACGTCGTCTACGTGCTGGCGGACGATATGGGCTACGGCGACGTCGGTGTCTACAACCCGGGCTCTCTCACGCCGACGCCGAACATCGATTCGCTCGCCAGTCAGGGGATGCGGTTCACGGATGCCCATTCGCCGTCGTCGGTGTGCTCGCCCACCCGCTACGGCATCCTGACCGGCCGCTATGCCTGGCGCACCTGGCTCAAGCGCGGTGTCGTCGGCGGCTACACTCCGCCGCTGATCGAGCCGGACCGCCCGACGGTGGCGTCTTTCCTGCGGAGTAACGGATATACGACGGCGATGATCGGCAAGTGGCATATCGGCGTCGGTTGGGTACGGAGCAACGGATTCGTCGGCAACGCGGACAACGCCGCCGATCACTGGCGGGGATCCTGGCAGGACGGCGATCCGGACGAGGGCATGGACGTCGACTTCAACCAGCCGATCCAGGGCGGTCCCATCGAGCTCGGCTTCGACTATGCCTACTTCACCGCTGCTTGTTCCACCATCGACGGGCCGTTTTGCTACATCGAGAACGATCGGCCCACGGAGTTGCCCGACCGCCCGGTGTTCGTCGATCCCGACGTCGACGCCGACCGCAGGCCGCGGCGTGGGTGGATCGCGCCGGGGTTCTCGCTCGAGACCGTGGACCTGGACTTCACGGCTCGGGCGATCGAGTTCATGGAGCGGAGCCTGTCGGAGGATCCCGATCAGCCCTTCTTTGTTTATCTGGCCCTGTCCGCTCCGCACACCCCCTGGCTGCCGCCGACCTTCGCCCAGGGGGTGAGCGGCGACGGCGATCGCGGCGACATGGTCGTCGTCGCCGATTGGGCGGTGGGGCAAATTGAAGACGCCCTGCGACGGATGGGCGTCTCGGACGACACCCTGCTGATCGTCGCCAGCGACAACGGCCCACGCATCGGAACCAACGGGCACGCGTCGGCAGGCGATCTGCGCGGGTACAAGTCGCATATCTGGGAAGGCGGCCACCGCATCCCGTTCATCGCCCGCTGGCCCGGTCGGATCGAAGCGGGTGCGGTGAGCGACGAGCCCGTCGAGTTGACCGACCTGATGGGGACGGTGGCGGGGATTATCGGCGTCGAGCTACCGGAGGACACCGGCCCGGACAGCTACGACATCTCGCCGGCGCTCTTTGGTCAAGATCACGAAGGCCCCATCCGCGAGGCCATCGTCTCGTTGTCCGAGAACGGCTCCTACGCGATCCGTCAGGGTCCATGGAAGCTCATTCTCGGCACTGACGGGTCGGGAGGATGGGTCGAACCCAGCGACGATCCATACGATCCCGATCGCCCGGGGCAGCTCTACAACCTCCAGGAGGACCCGGGCGAGCAAGCAAACCTGTACGACGCCGAGCCCGAAATCGTCGAGCGCCTCCGCTCCTTACTGAGGGGCTACGAGGAGGACGGTCGAAGCCGCAGATGACTACGAAGTCGATCGCAAAGGAGAAGGAGCCCCGATGAGAACGTTGGTTCGCTGCGCAACCGTCGTTTTTCTGATCTCGATCGCCACAGGTCCCGCGGCCCATTCCAGTCACCCGGCCCCGGCGTCCACGCCGCCGCCCCAGGGGCTCGAGGTCCCCGAGCGGGGGTTCGTCAGCTCGCAGCCGGGCGAGACCTGGGAGCAAGGCCTGATCAGCGGCAACGGCACCATCGGCGCGAGCGTGCTGAGCCGCCCTCTCGATGAGCTCATCGTCTTCAGCCACGAGCGCATATTCCTCCCCGAGCGGCCGCCGATGATGCCGCCCGACGCCGGTCCGCGTCTCTTCGAGATCCGGCAGTTGATCGACCGCGGCCTCTATCAGCAGGCGACGCAGCTCGTCTTCGACATTTCTGATCAGGAGGGTTTTCGCTACCCGGATCCGTTCGTGCCGGCGTTCGATCTGAGGGTGCGGATGAACGCGGGGATGGAGATCGCCGACTACGCGCGGTCGACGAACTTCGAAACGGGTGAGGTGACGGTTCATTGGGCCGATGGCCGGGGAGCGTTCGAGCGCACGCTGTTTGTTTCGCGCGCCGACGGCGTGGCGGTCTTGCGAATCAGCGGTCCGGGGCAGGGGACGATCAACTGTCGCCTGGAGCTGGTGCCCCGCACGCCCGATCACCAGCGGTTCCGCAGGAACATCGCCGATCTCGAGCGAACCGCCGACGAGACCTCGCTGACGTACCGCAACACCTACGCCAACGCATACCCCGGGAGCATCCATGTGCTCGAAGGTGTCGCTTCGGTGAAGCTGACCAACGGCACCGCCACGCCCTCCGACAGCGCTCTGGAAATCAGCGGCGCCGACGAGGTGCTCGTCGTCATCGACGTTTCGCCGCTCTACGACACGGACGAAACCCACCTCGAAGAGACCGAGGCCGCCCTTGCCGCGCTGCCGGCCGACTACGACACGCTGCTCTCCCGCCACGCGGCGATTCACGGCGACCTGTTCAAGCGCATGCGTCTGGACCTGGGTGGTGGTGCCGACCACGGTCTGACCTCCGAGGAGCTCATCGCCCGCAGCACCGACGAGAATCCGTCGCGGGCACTGATCGAGAAGGTGTTCGACGCCGGGCGCTACAACATCATCTCGAGCACCGGTGAGTTGCCACCAACGCTTCAGGGCGTCTGGGCCGGGACCTGGAACCCCTCCTGGGCCAGCGACTTCACGCAGAACGGCAACGTGCCCTCGGCAATCGCCAGCATGTTGATGGGCAACACCCCCGAGCTCATGCTCGCCTATACCTCTTACATCGAATCGCTGGTGCCGTGGCTCGAGATCAACGCCGATCGGCTGTTCGGCGCCCGCGGCATCGTGCTGCCGTCCCGGACGTCGACGAACGGCTTCAACAATGCCTTCGCGCCGCGCTTCGCCGGTGCCTACTGGACCGCCGGGGCTGCCTGGGCATCGCACTTCTTTTACGACTACTACCAGTACACGGGCGACCGGCAGTTTCTTGCCGAGCACGCCCTGCCGTTCATGGAAAAGGCGGCCCTGTTTTTCGAGGACTACCTGTATGAGGGGCCGGACGGCAAGTGGATCTTCAGCCCGACGGCATCGCCGGAAAACTCGCCTGCCAACACACGGTCGCAGTCGACCTTCAACTCGACGATGTCTGTCGCGGCATCCAAGGAGCTGCTCCACAACCTGATCGCGGGATCGCGGGAGCTGGGCATCAACGAGGAGAAGATCCCCGTGTGGCAGGGAATGCTGGCGAAAATGCCGGAATACCTGATCAACGAGGAGGGCGCGGTCAAGGAGTGGCTGACTCCGTTGCTGGAGGACAACTACGCCCACCGCCATTCCTCACAGCTCTACCCGCTCTTTGACGGCATGCCCGCCGAGATTGCCGAGAGCCCGGAGCTGCGGGAGGCCTTTCGTCGCGTCATCGAGCTCAAGCTCGAGCGCCACTGGACGGATTGGGAGCGCCGAGGCGGCTACATGTCGTTCGGCCTCGTGCAGACGGGGCAGGCGGCCGCCAGCCTCGGCGACGCCGATCTCGCCTACCGTTCCCTGGTGCCGCTGATCAATCGCTACTGGCTGCACAACCTGGCTTCGACCCATAACTACCGGCAGCTCTTCAACATGGATGTCAGCGGCGGCATGCCGGCGGTGCTCATGATGATGCTGGTGGCGTCGGAGCCCGGCGAGATCCGCTTGTTGCCGGCTCTACCGGATGAGTGGCCTTCCGGAGCGATCGAGGGAATCCTGGCGCGCGGTCAGATCGAGATCGAGGAGCTCCGATGGGAGCCCGGATCGATTACGGTGACGCTGAGATCGGCCATCGACCAGCGGGTCACCCTGCAGGCGCGCTCCGCCATCGACGAGGTCGCCGTGTTGCGCGGGGAAGCAACCGTCGAGCGAAGCGGCCCAGACGACCGGCTCGAA